>CALPLN020000011.1 GCA_943324415.2 Sediminibacterium ginsengisoli
ATTTGCTTCTTCATTCAATCCAAAATGATCTAATAACATAGCTGCAGATAAAATAGAGCCCATTGGGTTAGCAATGTCTTTCCCTTTTGCTTGCGGATAAGATCCATGTATTGGTTCAAACAAGGCCACTGTATTACCTACGGATGCAGATGGCAATAAGCCTAAAGAGCCCGCCAACACTGAGGCTTCATCACTGATGATGTCACCGAATAAATTTTCTGTTAATATCACATCAAACTGTGCAGGATTTAAAATAATCTGCATTGCTGCGTTGTCTACAAATAAATAAGCTACTTGTACATCACTATATTCTTTTGCAATTGCTTGTACAACTTTACGCCATAGTCTTGATGTCTCTAATACATTGGCTTTATCGACCAATGTCAAATGCTTATTTCTTTTTTGTGCATACTGAAATGCCAAATGTGCCACACGCTCTATTTCCATCACACTATAAGCACAATCGTCTTTTGCGACTGTACCATCTTCGCTCAATGATTTTGCACCAAAATAAATACCCCCTGTCAATTCTCTAAAAATAACGAAGTCAACATTTTCTAAATGCTTCGCCTTCAATGGTGACAAATGCTGTAAAGCAGTATAGGTTTTTACCGGACGGATATTGGCAAACAATTGCAATTCCTTACGCAACTTTAATAAGCCTTGCTCTGGTCTTACTTTTGCAGTTGGATCATTGTCATATTTTGGATCGCCAATGGCACCAAATAAAATGGCATCGCTGTTTTTACAAATAGCAATGGTTTCGTCTGGTAAAGGATTGCCCGTTTCGTCGATCGCCACAGCACCCATCAACGCATGCTCGTAACTAAATTGATGACCATATTGTTTTGCAATCATGTTCAACACTTTAATAGATTGATTGGTTACTTCTGGACCAATCCCATCTCCCAATATCACTGCGATTTTCTTTTCCATAATATTTAAATTCGTTTAAAGTCTTTTTATACTCAACACTTTTTTCAATTAGCGCTCTTATTTATTTTTTACTTCGAATGCTTCAATCTCATCCTTCATGCTTAATAAATAATCAATGTCATCGTAGCCATTTAATAAACAGGTTTTCTTATACGCATTGATCTCAAATGTTTCGGAAGCGCCTGTTGCATCAATGGTGATGGTTTGTGCTGCCAAATCAATGGACAAAGTAGCCTCTGGACCCTGTGCAAAAATTTGTTGCAAAAACGCATCCGTTACTGTCACTGGTAAGACACCATTGTTCAATGCATTGTTCTTAAAGATGTCGGCAAAGAAACTAGACACCACTACCTTAAATCCATAATCTAAAATAGACCATGCTGCATGCTCTCTGGATGAGCCACAACCAAAGTTTTTAGCCGCTACCAATATCTCGCCACTGTATTGCTTTTGATTCAACACAAAATCTGCTTTAGGTTTTGTTTCGTCATCATTTTCATATCTCCAGTCTCTGAATAAATTTTTACCAAAGCCCTCCTTTGTAGTGGCCTTTAAAAAACGCGCAGGTATAATCTGATCGGTATCCACATTCTCTATTCTTAATGGAATAAATTGGCTAGTAATTTTTTGTAATGATTGCATACAATTAATTTAATAAGGTTCTAATGTCGGTGATCTTGCCAGTTAACAATGCCGCTGCTGCTGTGAGTGGACTCACCAACATCGTTCTTGCACCTGCACCCTGACGGCCCTCAAAGTTTCTGTTACTCGTACTTACACAATATTCGCCTGCCGGAATTTTATCTTCATTCATTCCCAAACATGCACTACAGCCTGCTTGTCTGATTTCAATACCTGCTGCTTCAAATATCTTATCCAATCCTTCTTTTTTAATTTGCTTTGCCACTTCTTGCGAGCCCGGCACGATCAATGTTTTTACTGAAGGATCTTTTTGTTTGCCTTTGATAATGCTCGCCACCAATCTAAAATCTTCGATTCTTGAATTGGTACATGATCCAATGAATACGTTTTGTATTGGCATACCCAATAAACTTTGTCCTGCTTTTAATCCCATATAGTTTAAGGCCTTCTCAAAGTTTTGTTTTTCTGTTGCATCCGTGAAACTTTCCATAGTAGGCAATGTGCTCGTTACAGATAAGCCCATACCAGGATTCGTTCCATAAGTGATCATGGGTTCAATATCCGCTGCATCAATATTGATTTCCATATCAAACTGCGCATCTGCATCACTATATAAATTTTTCCAAGCTGCTAATTGTTGATCCCAGTCTGCGCCCTTTGGTGCAAACATTCTTCCTTGGATATAATCAAATGTAGTTTGGTCTGGTGCAATCAATCCTCCACGCGCACCCATCTCGATACTCATGTTACAAATGGTCATTCTTGCTTCCATACTCAAAGCGCGAATCGCCGATCCTGCATACTCCACAAAATAACCTGTGGCACCACTTGCAGATATTTTTGCAATGATGTATAAAATAATATCTTTTGATACGACTCCTTTGTTCAATGTGCCTTCTATATTGATGCGCATTGCTTTTGGTTTGGTCTGCATAATACATTGCGATGCAAAAACCATCTCTACCTCACTTGTGCCAATACCAAATGCCACCGATCCAAACGCGCCATGTGTTGAGGTATGACTGTCTCCACATACAATCGTCATACCTGGTTGTGTGATTCCTAATTCTGGCCCTATCACATGCACGATCCCTTGATGCTCATGTCCTAATCCATATAAGGTTACTCCATGTTTTTTACAATTGTCAATCAAGGTATCTACCTGAAAACGGGACAACTGATCTGCGATGGGTAAATGCTGATTTTCTGTTGGCACATTGTGGTCTGCTGTTGCCACTATTTGTGCTGGACGAAATAATTTTGCACCTCTTTTTTCAATTCCACTAAATGCTTGCGGACTAGTTACCTCGTGAATAAAATGTTTATCGATATACAATACCGATGGACCATCTTTGATTTGCTTGACAACATGTTTGTCCCAAATTTTTCCGAATAATGTATTTCCCATAGTTCGATTGTTTATTTACACCGATCTCCTTATTGAGATACTAAAGTTTGATTGTAGGCTGCTGCCATAGTTTGTAAATCTGCTTCTAAGACTTCTTTCTTTTTGTCTGCTACCTCTACAAATAGGGCATACAATACATCGATATCGTTTCTGGTGTATTCAAATCCTAATTTGTGTAAACGATGCGCTAGCGCTGATCTTCCGCTTCTTGCAGTTAACACAATCTTACTATCTTCTGCACCTACTTCTGCAGGATTGATGATCTCATAAGTTTGTGCTTCTTTCAAAAATCCATCCTGATGGATGCCTGATGAATGTGAAAAGGCATTTGCTCCTACAATTGCTTTATTCGGTTGCACCGCCATGCGCATGATTTCAGACACTTCACGACTGATTGGATTCAATAATTTTGGATTGATGCTTGTATAATAACCCAAGTCTTTATGTTGATTTAAAATCATCACCACTTCCTCTAATGCGGTATTTCCTGCGCGCTCTCCCAATCCATTGATCGTACATTCAATTTGTCTTGCTCCACCCATCACACCTGCAATAGAATTTGCAGTGGCCAATCCTAAATCATTATGACAATGACAAGACAACACTGCTTTGTCAATGTTTGGAACATTGTTCCATAAATACGCCATCTTTTCTTGGTACTGATACGGTAAACAATATCCGGTGGTGTCTGGTATATTCAAGGTGGTAGCACCTGCTTTCACCACTGCTTCTATCACTTTTGCTAAATAGTCATTGTCTGTTCTACCGGCATCTTCTGCATAAAACTCTACATCGTCTGTAAAATTTCTTGCCATCTTCACCGCTTGCACCGCACGTTCAATAATCGCTTCTCTCGTACTATTGAATTTGTATTTAATGTGTAAGTCGGATGTGCCAATCCCTGTGTGGATTCTAAAACGCGCCGCTGGCTTGAGTGCCTCTGCAGCCACTTCGATGTCTTTTTGCACCGCCCTAGTCAATCCGCATACCACGGTATTTTTTAAGGTTTTTGCAATCTGATTCACCGAATCAAAATCGCCTGGGCTAGAAACAGGGAATCCCGCTTCCAATATATCCACGCCCAGCTCTTCTAGCTTGACAGCTAAGGCCAGTTTTTCCTTGGTGTTCAATTTACAACCTGGTACTTGTTCCCCGTCTCTTAGGGTTGTGTCGAATATGTAGACTTTTTCGCTCATCTCGTTGATTTATAATATGTTATAGATACAAAACGGGCTAGATGCCCGTTTATTGTTCAAATTTATCGATTCGGACCGGGTGTTTTAGATCATTTTTATACCTATTTTACAGTGTGTAAGCAGTCCAAAATTTGGATAATACATTGATATTCAATAATTTGAGTCAAATTCAGTTACGATGCCCAACCTGAGTACGGATGCGCTATTTATTTTGTTAAAATCCCTGGAAAGGGCCGAAAAACGCAACTTCAAATTGTACGTTACCCGTAATACTGCGTCTACTGACTTAAAGATCATCCAGCTTTTTGACGCCTTGGACAAAATGAAGGAATATGATGAGGAGGAACTGCTCCGTAAAAATGAGTCTATTCAGAAACAACAGCTCTCTAACTTAAAGGCCCATTTATACGATCAGATTCTAGCCAGCCTTCGGATTTTGAAGCAACACGAAAACATCGACTTGCAAATTCACGAACAACTAGACCATGCTAAAATTTTATACAACAAAGGACTCTACCTTCAAAGTTTGCGTTTGTTGGAGAAAATTAAAACCTTAACCAAACAGAATAACCAGGTTACGTATTTATTACAAGTGTTGTTTTTAGAAAAGAAGATTGAGTCGCTCCATATTACCCGCAGCATGCAGGATCGTGCCAAACAATTAAGTGAAGAATTAGACGAAGTGAATCAACGCTTATACTTAATTGCCAAAGCTTCTAATTTATCCCTACAATTATACGGTTGGTATATTCAACATGGCCATGCACGCAACGACGAAGATCGTGCAATATTAGACGCCATGATGCAAGATCCTGTTTTAGAGGAGATCAAATCTGCTTCTGGATTTTATGAAAAAATGTATCGCTATCAGTGTAAGTGTTGGTATGGATTTATCAACCAAGATTTTTTATTGCATTATCGTTATAGCCAAAAATGGGTAGACCTATACGAGTCCAATGAGAACATGAAAATGATTGAAGCTGCACAATACATTAAAGCACTTCATAATTTAATTAGTGCACATTTTGATTTACGCAATGTTCAAAAATTTAAGGACACGATTGCGCTACTAGAACAATTTAGCCAAGAACCGATTGTGTTGAACAATAAAAACAATCAGATTCAATGTTTTGTGTATCTCTATATTGCTAAAATAAATCAACATTTTCTTGAAGGTAGTTTTAGCGAAGGACTGGATATGATTCCTACCATGGAGGAACAGCTTAAAGAGATTGAACCCTTTATTGATAGCCACCGCGTGTTGGTGTTTTATTATAAAATTGCTTGTTTATACTTTGGTGCCGGGGAACCTGCAAAAGCAATTGATTATTTAAATAAAATTATCAATTGGAAACTAAACCTTCGTGACGACTTACAATGCTATGCTCGCTTACTGCATTTAATTGCCCACTTTGAATTAGGCAACATGGAAGTGGTTAACTATTTATCTAAATCGGTGTACCGCTTTATGGGTAAAATGGATAATTTGAGTACGGTAGAAGAAGTCTTATTTAATTTCTTGAAAAAGTCTATTCAAAAATACGGCCGTGCAGGTGTGGCAGGTATGAATAAAGAAGCATTGAAGCAGGCATTTGAGGAATTATTAATTTTACTTCGTCCACTTGAGCAGAATAAATTAGAGAGCCGCGCATTCATGTACTTAGATATTATTTCTTGGCTCGAAAGTCATATCCAAGAAAAAGAAGTACAAGCCATTATTAGAGAAAAGAGTGCGGTAAAATAATGCGAAAGCAAGTTTGATTGTACTTATAAAAATAAAAAACGCTTTAAGACGCTTTTATTTTTTAATTTGATGAGTTGTAAAATCGAATGCTTGTCCAGAAGAAAGCATTTTAAATGGCCTTACAATTTTCCCCCAAGTAGCTTTTTGATTCATCCAATCTTTTGGATCATACACCATGACATAAGAATTACCCCAAACCTTAAACTGATTGCCTTCAATAATAATAGCTGTTGATTCATCTATTGCAACTCCTAAATGGGTGGGGTTATTTTCGATCACTGGTATTAAATCAAATTGTCTATTACGGACTAATACATGTTGATCGATATCCATATTTTGTACAAATGAAAAAGCAGGTTGAAATGGATAGTTTTTTGTTAAGTCTTTTCTAGCGTCACCTCCAACCAATAACGCACCCATAATTGTTGCACCAGCAGATGTTCCCATAATCACACCGCCTCTTTCTAACAAGGCATGCATTTCCGTGTATAATTTTGTATTACCATATGCTGCTGCTATCAAATCTTGATCCCCTCCTCCAAAAAAAATACCTTTTGCATTTCTGATCAATGCAATATTTTCCGGGGCATCTGCTTTTACTTTATCTCTAGTATGAATAGTCGTTAGATTTGTAAATCCTCTTGATGTGAATTTTACTAAATGCCCTCCATCTAGAATATATTGCTCATCCGAGGTAGCTGTAGGAATGTAGACAATAGGCTGATTCTTACCTCCACAATATTGAGCAAAAAATTCAAATAAAGAATCTGGCATTGATCCTCCTCCAACAATAATCAACTTACCCTTGTAATTAAAATATGGATTCTGCGCTTGTACCTGAAAAATAGATAGAAAAAGAATGCCACTTAGTAGAATTATATTTTTCATGTTGAAGTCTTTTTAAAGGTTTCAAACGCATTATCTACCGAGAATCTTTGTAGATACATTTTATAGATACATCGTTTCTATTTCTTTTTCAAAATTCGCAAGCACCTGCTTACGACGTATGCTTAACTTAGGTGTCATCTCTCCTTTGTCAATCGTAAACTCTCTTGGTATTAATGTGAACTTTTTAACTTGTTCTACCTGATTGAACAATTGATTGTATTCTGCAACAATAGATTCAAATGTAGCAAGCACCATCGTATTTTGAATGATGGCTTCGTTGCTTGTGTATTCAATACCATGTTGCTTTGCCCAATCTCTTAATTTAGAAAAGCCTGGCACAATCAAGGCACTTACAAATTTCTTATTGTCTCCAATTAAAACAATCTGTTCGATGAAAGGACTTTCCTTCATCTTGTTTTCTATTGGCTGTGGTGCTACATATTTACCACCACTTGTTTTAAATAATTCTTTTTTACGATCTGTGATCTTTAAATACTTACCATCTTCTATCACACCGATATCTCCTGTATGCAACCAACCATTGATGATGGTTTCTGCAGTCAATTCTGGTAATTTATAATAGCCCTTCATCACACTTGGACCAGCTACACAGATTTCTCCATCTTCCTCTAACTTCAATTGAACACCTTGAATGGGTAATCCAACGGTGCCAAATTTTGTATCTCCTGGCGTTCTTAAATTAATACTGATGATTGGACTATTTTCTGTTGGTCCATATCCTTCATACACCGGTATTTGTGCCGCATTGAATATGCGCAATAATTTGACTTGACAAGCCGCTCCTCCTGTTACAATGAATTTTACATTGCCTCCAAGTCCTTCTCTCCACTTACTAAAAATAAGTTTGTTGGCTAGTTTCAATTGGAATTGATACCAAGCAGATCCTGGCTTTAAATTATCATATTGCTCTCCTAAAGCCACTGCCCAGAAAAATAATTTTTTCTTTAACCCTGTAAGCGCTTCACCCTTAAGCATGATTTTTTCGAACACTTTTTCCAATAATCTTGGCACAGTAGAAAATCCATCTGGTGCAACTTCTTTTAAGTTTTCACCAATTGTTTCCATGGATTCTGCATAGTAGATACTCATCCCACTATACATATATATATAAGAAGCCACTTTTTCGAAAATATGATTCAATGGCAAAAAGCTCAATACTTTTTGATCGGGTGCATCAGGAAAAGGAAAACTAATTTTACCTGATTGCAAATTGAAATAAATACTGTGGTGCGTCAACATCACGCCCTTAGGTGTGCCGGTTGTTCCTGATGTATAAATGAAGGTAGCAACTTGTTCTACTGGAATTGTTTTTTTAATCACCTCCACCTGCTCTAACAATGCTGGATCTTTTAAACATAATTCTGTCCAATGTTTTGCTCCTTCTATTTGATCAAATGTATAGACCTCTTTTAAACAAGGCACTTTATCTTTAATAGACATCACCTTATTGTATAATTCTTGATTGCTCGCAAACATATATTTCACTGATGCGTCATTCAAAATAAAAGTGAGTTCTAATGGATTCGTTGTTGGATAAACTGGCACCCAGATGACACCAATTTGTTGTGTAGCCATATCGGCCATCAACCATTCTGGTCGGTTGCTACTAATGATGGCGATTTTGTCTGATCCTTCTGGTGTGAAATCATTTCCAGATAAACCAAGGCTAAGCAATCCTGCACTTAATGCATTCACTGTTCCAGCCACTTCTGATGTAGAGTAAGTTCTCCATCCACCATTTTCTTTTCCAGCTAACATCACCTCCTGAGGAAATTGTGTTAACTGATGTTCGATACAATCAAAGAGTCTTTTAGATTCCATAAGGCAAGCAAATTGTCCAACAAAATACAAAAAAAACCAGTCAAATGACTGGTTTTAGAAAGGAATTATCAATTTTAAACTTTGTCTTCATTTTTAAAAAAATGATGCAATGTTTTTATTTTTTACGACTTAATTATTTGAATTGTAAATCAAATGGGTCAGTAAACCATCTCTTAATTTAGGTTCAAACCAAGTACTTTTTGGTGGCATGACTTCACCCGCATCTGCGATATTGAATAACTGATTGATTGTGACAGGATATAAACTGATTGCCAATGCCATTTCTCCACTATTGACTCTCGCTTCTAATGCTTCCATACCACGTATTCCACCTACGAAATCTATTCTTTTATCTACACGCTGGTCTTTGATTCCTAATAGTTTGTCTAAGATATTGTTCGATAAAATAGTCACATCTAAAACACCAATTGGATCTGCATCATTGTAAGTTCCTGGTTTTGCAGTCAATGCATACCATTGATGATTCATATACAATCCAAAACGATGTAAGGCGTCTGGCTTAAAGGCATTATCCATCGTTTGAACATCAAAATCTTGGGCTAGTGCAGTTAAGAAAGCTGAAGCCTCGTGTCCGTTTAAATCTTTTACCACTCTATTGTAATCCATAATGGCCAATTGGTTAGATGGAAACAAAGTGGTTAAGAAATAATCTGCATTTGTATGTTCTTTACCGATAGCCGTTCTCACTTTTGCTGCCGATGCTGCTCTGTGGTGTCCGTCTGCGATATAAGTGCATGGCACTTCAGTTTCAAATAATTGGGTGATTTGTGCAATGGTATCGGTATCACTCACAGCCCAAACGGTATGTTGAATACCATCTTCTGCTGTAAAATCATACACAGCATTTTTAGTCGTTTTCCATTTGTCTATCAATGCATCTATCGACGCTTGATTGCGGTAAGCTAGAAAAACATTGCCTGTCTGTGCTCCAGTCGTCTTGATATGATTGATTCTGTCCTGCTCTTTTTCTGGACGCGTAAACTCATGCTTTTTGATGATTCCGTTTTCATAATCTTCTACACTACTCACACATACCAATCCAGTTTGTGCACGACCATCCATGATTAATTGATAAATATAATAACAGGGTTTAGATTCTTTAAACAACACATCTCTTTGGACGAATGCGTTTAAATTATCTAATGCAATGTCATACACTTGTTGACTATGGATGTCTACTGATTCTGGTAAATCGATTTCACTCTTGGTGATATGTAAAAAAGAAAATGCGTTTCCAACAGCTTCGGCTTTTGCTTCTGCACTATTTAAAACATCGTAAGGTTTACTTGCTACTTGCTTCGCTAATTGTGGCTGAGGACGCAATGCTTCAAAGGGACTAATTTTTGCCATGAGGGCAAATATCGTTCATTTTGTCGAATATTATCTACTTGAATGTAATTGATTCGTTAAAATATTTCGATTGTGTAACGAATCTGTATGTTTATGCAAAAGACTTTATCAATGCGCAAAAAGCGACTACACTTGAATGGGGCATCGCATTGTACATACTCACTCTTATACCCCCAACCGTTCTATATCCTTTCACGCCAATCATGCCTTTTTCTTTACACAATGCTAAAAAATCGGCTTCTCTATTTTGGTCTTTTAAAAAGAAAACGGCATTCATTATACTTCTATCTTCTTTTGCAATTGGACAATAAAAATTTTCCGATGCATCGATGGTATCATATAATAAATTTGCCTTAGCTGTATTCCTTTTTTCCATCTCTACTAATCCACCTTCTTTTTCAATCCATCTTAAAGTTAATAGACTTACATAAATGGCAAAAACGGGTGGTGTATTTAATAATGAACCTGCCTCAATATGTTTTTGATAATCTAGAATGGCTGGTATTTTTCTGGTTGTTTTTCCTAGGATAGATTTTTTTACTACGACCATCGTTACACCTGCTGCACCCATATTTTTTTGTGCACCCGCATAGATTAAATCAAATTGATGAAAGGGAGTAGGCCTGCAAAATATATCCGAACTCATATCGCCCACCAACGGCAGATCCACCTGAGGGTATTGATGCCACTGCGTTCCCTCCACTGTATTGTTGGTGGTGATGTGCAAATAGCTGGTATTTGATGGCAGTTCGATGGCCTTATTAATATAAGTATGTTTAGCGGCTGTGGTATCTGATACGACTTGCACTGGACCAAATAATTGTGCTTCTTTAACTGCCTTATGTCCCCAAACTCCATTGTCACAAATAGCAGCCAATCCATTTTCATCCAATAAATTCATAGGCACTTGCATAAACTGCATGGTGGCACCTCCTTGCAAAAACAAGACTTCATAATCGTCCCCTAGATCCATCAATCTTTTTACAATTTGTTTTGCTTCTTCAACTACGGCAACAAAATGGGTGGTTCGATGTCCAATTTCTAAAATTGACAATCCCGTTCCATTAAAATCATGAATGGCCGCTGCTGCTCCATCCAACACTTCTTTAGGTAAAATAGAAGGACCAGAATTGAAATTATGTAATTGCATAAAAGAGACTATTTATAGATTAACCAATGGATCTTCGTCATTCTCATCCATCGTCGTAACACCTCCAGAAACCACGTACTTCATAGCTTCTGCGGCAGCAATGCCTTTTGGTAATTTTTTAATTCTTGTTGGTGCAACTATATAAGTAATACCAGAAATCGCATAAGAATGTGGTACATAGACTGTAACAAAATCTGCCAATCCAAAATGTGCACTATCGTTTTGTGTAATGAATCCGATTCTCCAAACATCGGTCGCATCTACATTCACTAAAATGGGTTGATCAAATTTTTTCTTATTGCCTGCAAACGCTTCTAAAAAATCTTTTACAGAAGAATAAATGATTTTAATACCTGGTGTTTTTTCCAATACTTTATCAAATACTGATACCAACCTTTCTACAAAAAATAAAGAGGACAACCAACCCACAATTAATACCAATGTGATGGCAACTAAAAATCCCAATCCAGTCACTTTTGGTATTTGTCCGTTCACCTCGGCAAACTGAACAGGAAATAAAGCATTTAATAAATTAGGTAAAAAATTGTCTACCCAATTAAAGAGACTCACCACCACCCACACGGTCACACCGATTGGCGCTAGGACAACGACCCCTTGAAAGAATAATTGAGCCATAAAGCCCAAAATCTGTTTTCTTGTTAATTTTTGCCTTAAACTGGGCATTTTGCACTGATTTAGCCCCAAATTTCACTCATTTTTGCCATTTTTCACAAATTAATAATTTTTTAAGGTTGGAAACTTTGTAAACTCTTATAGTTTCCTTAGTTTTGCGCCCTCAACTGAAGGTATGCAAGACAGAATATTATTAAAAGCAAGGGATTTAATGCTTCAATCCGGCCTAAGACAGGTGACTATGGACGATTTGGCGAACCAACTGGGGATCAGCAAAAAAACCATTTACCATTATTTTAAGGACAAAGACGATCTAGTTAGAGCCGTTGTGAGTCATGAATTAAAGTCACACGAAGTCTCCTGCCGTGATTGTGAATCTAAGGCGGACAATGCCGTACATGAAATGTTCCTAGTGATGGAGACGATGAAGGAACTGACCAAGACGATGAATCCGGGTAGTATGATGGAACTAGAAAAATATTTCCCTTCTGCTTTTGATATCATTAAAAATCACAAAGAAGATTTCTTCCTTTCCTTAATCAAACAAAATTTAAATAAAGGAATTGAACAAGGCTATTATAGAAATGAACTTGAAGTAGACATCATTTCAAAATTCAGACTTGAGACCATTTTTATTCCATTCAATCTCCACGTGTATCCCATTTCAAAATTTGATCCAATTAAAGTACATACCCAATTAATGGAACACTTTGTATTTGGATTGATGACCGTGAAAGGATACGAGTTGATGGACCAATACAAACAATTAAGTAAACAAGCAATCTAAATATACAAATGAAAAAAATCATCGTCATTGTAACAGCACTTTTTGCAACTGTAGCGCAAGCTCAGGAACAAAAGACTGTTCATGCATTTTCACTTACCGACGCAGTGAATTATGCGCAAAAAAATAATGTTCAAGTAAAGAACGCCTTACTTGATGTAGACATTCAAACTCAGGTAAACAGGGAAATTGCATCTGCAGCCTTGCCTACCATTAATACCAATTTGAGTGGAACCAATTTCTTAACTATCCCTACCTCTTTATTACCAGGTCAAATATTTGGTGGTGCTGCTGGAACCTTTATTCCTGTTCAGTTTGGTACTAAATACAATAGCACTTACGGCGCTAATTTTAACCAACTACTTTTTGATGGTCAGGTATTTATTGCATTACAAGCAAGAGCTACTTCATTGGACTGGAAAAAGAAAAACGCTGCATTGACAGAGGAAAATATCAAAGCAAATATTTATAAAATTTACTACCAACTTTCTGCTAGCAGAACACAGTTAAATATTTTAGATGCCAATATCGAGCGTCTTCAAAAATTAGCGAATGATGCTGCCGCAATGTATAAGAATGGTTTTGCTGAAAAATTAGATGTAGATAAAGTCAATGTTCAATTGAACAACTTACAAACTGAAAAGTTGAAAGCCAATAACAGTGTTACCATTGGATATATGGGTTTGAAAATGTTGATGGGCATGCCTGTTAAAGACAGCTTAGTGTTAACAGATGTAATCAATGAATCTAGTTTAAGTACTGATGTACTTATTGAAAATGATTTTCAATACGGTGTGCGCAAAGATTTTCAGTACTTGACAACAGTGAAAAAAATGAGTCAGTTCAATGTAAAACGCTACCAGTTAAGTTATTTACCTACAATCAGTATCAACGGTGCTTATACTAAGAATGCGCAAAGAACTAAGTTCGACTTTTTTGACAATAACAATGGCAACTGGTTTAAGACCTCTTTAATTGGTCTAAATATCAACCTGCCTATTTTCAATGGCTTAGCGACTGTCGCTAAAATCAAACGCGCCAAATTAGAATTAGAACAAGTAGACAACCAGTTGTCTGCTATGAAAAACAATATTGACAACGAATTAAGTCAAGCTAAGTTGAACTACATGTCCTCTGTGGCAACCGTGAACTTTCAAAAGAAGAACATGCAATTGGCAGAAAACGTCTATAGCCAAACAAAAAAGAAATTCGAAGCCGGCACAGGTTCCAATACCGAGATCTCTGCTGCTCAGGCAGACCTAGTGGCTGCACAAAATAATTTTATGAATGCTCTTTATGCAGCCCTAATTGCTAAAGTAGATTTATTAAAAGCAAGCGGTAAACTATAATCACCAATCATACAATCAATACAACAATCATATAAAATAGATACAATGAAATCAATAGCAACATTTTTTACCCTTAGCTTACTTGTTCTCGCATCTGCCTGTGGTGGTGGCGACAACACTGTTGAAGCAAAACAAAAGTCTTTAGCAAGCTTAAAAAAGCAAGCACTCGAATTGAATGCTCAAATCGTAACATTAGAAAAAGAGTTGGAAAAAGCAGGCGGTGCTGCTGCAGCTAAAGCAATATTAGTAGCAACAGATACCCTACAAACTGAAACCTTCACACATTTTATCGAACTACAAGGTAAGGTTGAATCTGAGAGCGTTTCTTTCATTACCCCTCGTGCTGGTGGTGGTCAAGTAAGAGCCATCTATGTTAAAAGAGGTGACAATGTAAGAAAAGGTCAATTGTTATTACAATTAGACAACACCTTAATTAAGCAAAGCGCTGCAGCTGCTGCTCAAAACATTGAGACCTTAAAATCTCAAGCTGCTTTAGCAAAATCTGTATATGAAAAACAAAAGAACCTTTGGGAGCAAAACATTGGTAGCGAAATTCAGTTGATGACCGCTAAAACAAATGCAGATGCCTTGGCTAGCCAATTAAGAGCTGCTACTGAACAACTTGGTATGGTGAGAGACCAATTGGCTTTCACAAGTATCTACAGTGATGTAGATGGCGTGGCTGAGGAAGTAAATGTAAAAGTAGGTGAACTATTCATGGGTCCTGGTCAAATCAAAATCGTAAATACAACTAAACTTAAACTAACTGCACAAGTTCCTGAAAACTATGCTGGCAAAGTAAAAGTGGGTACTGAATTAACTTTAACCTTCCCTGATATTCAAAAAACTATCAGCAATAAAATTAATGTACTTGGTAATGTCATTGATCCTTTAAGCAGAAGCTTCTTTATTGAATCTAAGTTACCTATTGACAAAAACTTTAGACCCAACTTATTGGCTCAGGTTAAAATCAAAGACTACGAAAAAAAGGACGCAATCAGCATCCCTGTTAACTTATTACAGAATGACGAAAAAGGAAAATTCGTATATGTAGCAGTTGTTGAAGGCGGTAAAATGATCGCTCGTAAGAAAATGGTTTCAACAGGTGAATTTTACGGTAACAATATCGAAGTACTTGGCGGTTTAGCAGCTGGCGAGATCTTGATCACAGAAGGCTATCAGTCTATCTACGATGGTCAATTGATCACCACAACCATTCAATAATTTAAAACAGCTTAATCGATCCATATGTCGACACTTAATAACTTAAAAGAAAAGTTTAAAGAATTTAAACCTACTTCTTGGAGTATCACCAATAAAACATCCATCTATTTAGTGATGTTGTTTATTAGCCTTGGTGGTATCTACCAATTCTTGACCCTCCCTAAAGAACAATTTCCTGAGATTGTTATTCCTACCATGTACGTTCAAACGATCTATGTAGGTAACTCTCCAAAAGACATTGAAAACTTAGTGACACGTCCTATCGAAAAACAAATCAAGGGCATCACTGGCGTGAAGATCAATAAATTCACATCGGTATCTCAACAAGATTTCTCTGCCATCACGGTAGAATTTAATACAAGTGTGAAGCCGGACATTGCTTTGCAGAAAGTAAAAGACGCTGTTGATAAAGCGAAGGGCGACTTACCTAACGACTTAACACAGGAGCCTCGTGTTATTGAAGTGAACTTTAGTGAGCAACCCATTATGTATGTCAACATTAGCGGTAATTACAGTTCGGTTCAATTGAAGAAATATGCAGATGATTTAAAAGACAAACTAGAGAATATCACACAGGTAAATCGCGTAGATCTAGTGGGCGCACCTGAACGTGAATTCCAAGTGAATGTGGACAATTACAGAATGCAAAGTTCTGGTATCACATTTGACGATATCACGTATGCGATTCAAAGAGAGAACTTAGATATGTCTGGCGGTCTTTTAGAAGTGGGTTCTATGCAACGTAACCTTCAGTTAAAAGGACAGCTTAAAAGCGCCAATGATATTGCTAATATTATTGTTCGCAATACAAGTGGTGCACCTATTTATTTAAAAGATGTAGCAACGATTATCGACACCGTTAAGAAAAACGAAAGTTATGCGCGTTTAGATGGCAAGAATGTATTGACTTTAAATATCATCAAACGTAGTGGTGAAAACTTAATTGAAACTTCTGACGCTGTAAAGAAAATTGTAGATGAAGCTAAATTAACTAGTTTACCAAAAGACCTTAATACAGTTATCACTGGCGATCAAAGTATTAAAACAAGATCCTCTTTTACAGAATTAGTGAACTCTATTGTAATTGGTTTCGTGTTGGTATTGATTGTATTGATGTTCTTTATGGGTGTGACCAACGCCTTCTTTGTGGCCTTATCTGTGCCATTGAGTATGTTTGTTGCCTTTGTGTTTTTACCAGCAGGTAACTTATTAATTGGCACCAATATCACGTTGAACTTCATGGTGTTATTTGCGCTCTTATTTGGCTTGGGTATCATTGTGGATGACGCGATTGTGGTGATTGAAAATACGCACCGAATTTTTGTTCAAGGAAAAGGTAAATTAACCGCTACCACTTCGGCTAAGATGGCCGCGGGTGAAGTATTCATTCCTGTATTAGCGGGAACGGTGACAACGTTAGCGCCTTTCTTCCCCTTGTTATTCTGGCCTGGTATCATTGGTAAATTCATGGTCTACTTACCTGCGATGTTGATCTTTACATTGGCAGCCTCGTTGGTAGTGGCGTTTATTATGAACCCTGTTTTTGCAGTTGACTTTATGAACCACGAGGAGCATGATAGCAATGAACCAAAATCTGCCATCTTTAAGAAAAAGACGTTCTGGATTCCGATTGGTTTCGGATTGGTATTAGATTTAATGGGTGCAACCTTCTTAGGTAACCTAATCATCTTCTTTATGCTTTTGGTATTGGCTAATAAATATTTTATTGCTGCTGCAATCAAGCATTTCCAAGAGACTACCTTACCGAATATGATGGATTTATATGAGCGTGTCTTAAGAAGATCCTTATCTGGATGGAGACCGGTTAAATTATTGTTTGCCACTTTTGGTTTATTGATCTTCTCCTTTATCGTATTTGGTATTAGTGTTGGATCTGGCAGAACAGGAATTGAATTTTTCCCTCAAGCAGATCCAAATCAAATTTATGTTTACTTAAAATTACCAGTGGGTACAGAAGTAAAACACACTGATTCTATAACTAAAGTACTAGAAGCTAGAGTGAATAAGGTTTTAGGAACAGACAACGGTAAAAAGAATCCTATTGTAGAATCTACCATTGCCAATATCGCAGTGGGCGCAGGTGATCCGATGGCGGGTGATAGAAGTACTAGATCCGAATTGGGTCGTATTCAAGTGAACTTTGTAGAGTTTGAAAAACGTCATGGTGTTTCTAGTTTACCTTATTTAGATGCCGTTCGTAAAGAAATGAAAGGCATTCCTGGTGCAGAAATAACGGTAACACAAGAGTCGAGTGGTCCACCAACAGAACCTCCAGTGAACATAGAAATTCAGGGAGATGATTTTGATAAGCTAATCAAAACGGCAGTTGGATTAAAGAACTATTTAGATGCAGCACAGATTCCTGGTATCGAAGAATTAAAGATGGATGTGGATTTACAAAATCCTGAATTGACCTTAACGATTGACAGAGAGCGTGCATTAAGTGCTGGTGTCTCTTCTGCTCAGGTAGGTATGCAAATTCGTACTGCCTTATTTGGTAGAGAAGTATCTAAGATCAAAGACGGTAAAGACGAATATAAAATTCAATTGCGTAACGAGGAAATGCAACGTAAAAATTTAGTAGACTTATTAAATATGCGTTTGTCTTTCCGTGATATGGCTGCGGGTGGTATGGTGAAGAATATTCCAATCAGTTCTTTGGTTAAAGTTGAACCTACAAGCACCTTGGGTAGCGTAAAAAGAAAGAATCAAAAAAGACAAATTCAATTGCGTTCGAATGTATTGTTAAACGAAGGTTACAATCCTACCGCTGTCAATGCGGTGATTGCTCAATACATCGAGAACTACAAAGGGATTGCAGATGGTGTAACAGTAAAACAAACTGGTGAGAACGAACAACAACTAGAAACAGTTGCATTCCTTGGTAAAGCATTGATCATTGCATTGATGTTGATCTTGTTCACCTTGGTATTACAGTTCAACTCTATTTCCAAATCTGTGATTATCTTAACAGAGATCTTATTTAGCATCATCGGTGTATTGTTAGGATTTGCTTTAACAGGTATGAAAGTATCTGGTATCATGACGGGACTTGGTATTGTTGGATTGGCTGGTATCGTTGTTAAAAATGGTATCCTTGTGATTGAGTTCGCGGATGAATTAAGAAGCCGTGGTTACAAAACAAGAGAAGCAGTGATTCAAGCTGGTAGGACTAGAATTATTCCTGTATTGTTAACCGCATTGGCTGCGATACTTGGTTTCATTCCAATTGCAGTTGGTTTCAATATTAACTTCGTGACTTTATTTAGTGAACTAAATCCACATATCTTCTTTGGTGGCGATAACGTCGCATTCTGGAAGCCTTTGAGCTGGACCATTATTTTTGGATTGGCTTTTGCTTTCTTTATGACTTTGTTTATTGTACCTGCTATGTATTTAATTGCCGAAAGATTACGTCGTCCAATGCGTCGTCAATTTGGTGGCAAGTGGATTAGCATGTTAGGTATCCCTCCTTTAACTTTTGTATTTATTCCATTGATGTTTGTAAGTACATGGATTCATAACAGACAAGTGAAAAGAAGAGCTGCTAAGAACAATGCCAATGGCGATACCACTTTCAACGGATCCTGGTTTTAACCATGTATCCTTGAAAAAAAGGTTTTTAAATTAAATTAGAACCCCTCGAATATTTCGGGGGGTTTTTTTATGCGGATGGAGTAGTTTTGTACTACTAAAATATATTTTATGGCAGCTCACGAAATAGACTATCAAATTTTTGGCGAAGAAATGCAATATGTGTCTGTTGAATTAGACCCTCAAGAAACAGCAGTTGCTGAACCTGGCGCATTTATGATGATGGAAGATGGGATACAAATGGAAACCATCTTTGGAGACGGCACACAACAAGACAGTAGTATTTTAAATAAATTATTCCAAGCAGGTAAGCGTGCACTAGTAGGGGAGAGTTTGTTCATGACGGCGTATACCAATTTGCATAGCGCTAAGAAAAAGGTAAGCTTTGCTTCTCCTTATCCTGGAAAAATCATTCCGATGTTCTTACCCCATCTTGGAGGGAAAGTGATTTGTCAGAAGGATGCTTTCTTATGTGCCGCAAAAGGTGTTATTATTGGCATTGAGTTTCAACGCAAATTAGGTACCGGTCTTTTTGGTGGCGAGGGATTTATTATGGAGAAATTAGAAGGTGATGGCATGGCTTTTTTACATGCTTGTGGACATGTGATTGAAAAAGATTTACAGCCAGGTGAAGTATTAAAAGTAGACACAGGTTGTATCGTTGGTTTTACTTCTAATGTGAATTATGATATTCAGTTTGTTGGAGGAATTAAAAATACATTATTTGGAGGTGAAGGTTTGTTCTTTGCTACACTCACTGGGCCTGGTAAGATATGGATACAAACCTTGCCTATCAGCCGTTTAGCTGGTCGTATCTTAGCTTACGGAACTTATAAGCGCAAAGAAGAAGGTAGCATATTGGGAGGCCTTGGCAATATACTTGATGGAGATGGTTGGAAATAGTTGGTCTTAAAAAATCAATTGATTGGACAATCGCTTTAATTCAATCTCTGCAATCTTTGCACTAAACTTTAAACTTGTTAACCTAAAGCCTGCAGTTTCAAAACTTTGTTGAGCTTGTTTTACATCTACAATAGTTGCTTGTCCCAATTTGAACTTTTCCATCACCAATGCCAATAAGGCTTCAGACATGTTAAAGTTTTCTACTTCAATTGGTGTTTGCTTTAAACTATTTTGATAGTTCTGATAGGTCTTAAATAATTCTGTTGCTAAATCTTGCGCTGTATTGTCATACTGGATCTTTGCGCTCACTGTGTTGATTTGAGCATTTTTATACGCACGCTTGCTTGTACTTCCCGCATAAATAGGGATGCTCAAGTTAAATCCTAAGAATGGACCATAGCTTTCATTTAATAAGATAAATCCTGCTGTTGATTTATTGCTATTGTAATTGTATCCAGCGTTTGCTCTTAATGTAGGATAAGTCAATGCCTTAGTTTCTTTTTCTAAAAATTGATTTACATTGATTAACTGTTGTGCAGATTGTAACAATGGATGTGCTTTCATCTTAGACTCCACATCAGACAAGCTCAATTTTTGATCTACCTGAATGCTATCTGTTAATGTATAATTTGAATTAGCAGGCACTACCATGCTATTGTATAAGTCTGCTTTTACTTGATCTAATACTAGCAATTGATTTTGCTTTGCTTGTAACAATGCATTTAAATCTAAACTAGATTGTAATAAATCTGCTTGATTGGCTACACCAATCTCCTGTCTTGTTTTGACGATAGCAACTCTTTCCGCTGAAGCTTCGATTGATTTTTCAATCGTTTTTAAAAACGCTGCTTGTCTTATTACATTGTAATATTGTTGCATCACTGTCGAACTGGTGTTCAACATTTGTGTTTGCAATGCAGCCTCTGTCTGCTTTTGGAGACTTGCTAAACGATCTTTGGTTGCGGCAATTCTGTATCCGTTGAACAAAATCATTGTAGCCGATAATCCACCATTCAATGTCGATCCATCCACACCGCTTCTTGTCGTGTTTCTTGACGCATCTGGGAATGTCTGATTGATTGTTGTAAGCGTATTATTATTGGTACCTGTGGCAGTAACTGTTGGCAATCCTCCAGCTACTCCGTAGTTGTTATTATTTTTAGCAATCGCAGTCGTATTTTCTACTAACTTGATGTCGTAACTATTTTGAATCGCGATGGTGACTGCATCTTTTAAACTTAAATTATTTTGTGCAGCTACTTTTTCTTGTGAAAAAATAAGTACCAATATTAAGATGATGAAACTGTTTTTTTGCATACTATAAATTTAATCCAGCGATGCTAAAAACTACGATTTCTCTTTGTTTTTTACATCAGCGGTGATTCTTCAACGAATTGAATCCTACTTGACCAACGTACCTACCGATTCTCCTTGTACGATCTTCATTAAATTACCTGGTTGATTCATATCGAATACAATGATGGGTAATTTATTCTCCATACACAATGTGAAGGCTGTCATATCCATCACTTTTAAGTTCTTTGTGATACACTCTTGGAAACTAATGGTCTCAAATTTTTTGGCACTTGGATTTTTCTCTGGATCTGCATCATATACCCCATCCACTCTTGTACCTTTTAAGATCACATCCGCTTTCATCTCAATGGCTCTTAATGAACCAGCAGTATCTGTTGTGAAATAAGGATTACCAGTACCTGCTCCAAATATAACTACACGTCCTTTTTCTAAATGTCTTAATGCTTTTCTTCTGATATAAGGTTCTGCAACCTGCTCCATATTGATTGCAGATTGCAATCTTGTATAGACCCCAATTTTTTCTAGCATCGCTTGAATCGCCATCGCGTTAATTACTGTAGCCAACATACCCATATAATCGCCATGCGCTCTTTCGATACCACTATCCGCCTCATTCATCCCTCTATAAATATTACCTCCGCCAATTACAATCGCAACCTCAATCCCTAAATCTACCAATTGCTTGATCTCGTTGGCATATTGTTCAATGATTTTTGGATTAAATGGATCGCCATTTCTTTCATTTCCCAATAAGGCTTCTCCTGATAACTTTAACAAGATGCGTTTGTACTTTGGCTCCATAGTTGTTGAGATTTATAGTTGCAAGATACAAAAAAGGGAGGCCATTTGGACCTCCCTTTTTTATATTTTTTTAAAAGCTTACCCTAAGGCTACACGCTTAAATTCAGTTACTTTCATATCAGCGCCTACTGACTTGATATGATCAGCTACTGTCTTAGAACCATCCTTTACGAATGATTGTGCTAATAAAGTATTCTCTTTAAAGAAAGCTGCAATCTTACCTTCGGCAATTTTTGCAATCATTTCTTCTGGCTTACCAGCCATCTTAGGATCTTCTTTCATTGTATCAATGATGATCGCTCTTTCACGTGCTACAGTTTCAGCAGGTACTGATTCTGGATCAACCGCTACTGGGTTCATCGCTGCAATTTGCATTGCAAGATCTTTACCCAATTCAGCAGCTTCTGAAGTCAATCCTACCAATACACCCATTCTGTATGCACCGTGGATATAAGAAGCAACAAATGGTGCTTCAACTCTTTCAAATTTAGCAACAGCGATTTTTTCACCGATTGAAGCTAATTTATCGTTGATCATATCTGCAACAGTTGTTCCATTGATAGTCACATTGTTTAATTCTTCAGCAGACTTTACATCGTTTGCTACAGCAGCGTCAGCAATTGTTTGCGCAAATGCAACGAACTCTGCATTCTTAGAAACGAAATCTGTTTCACAAGAAATACAAACAACAAAACCTACTTTTTTATCAGCAGAAGTTTGTGCAATAATTACACCTTCTTTTGCTTCTCTATCGCTACGCTTAGCAGCAACTTTTTGTCCTTGCTTACGTAACCAGTCAATTGCACCTTCAAAATCTCCGTTTGTTTCTGTCAATGCTTTTCTACAATCCATCATACCAGCACCTGTAGCTTGACGTAATTTATTAATTTCTGCAGCTGTTATTGCGCTCATAAAATTATTTTTTTTTGAATTAAATACAATTGGGTCATTAGTATCCATAGGATACCAATAACCCAATTG
>CALPLN020000012.1 GCA_943324415.2 Sediminibacterium ginsengisoli
AAAAATTTTAAAATATAGGGTTGCTGTGGTCAATCATAATTTGGCTATTGCTTTCCCAAATAAATCTATTCAAGAGCGCAACCAAATTGCAAAAGATTTTTATCAAAAATTTACAGACTCGTTTTTCGAGACCATTAAGTTGATCTCTATGTCTGATAAAAGTTTTTCTAAAAGATTTACATCCAATGTTGAAGTGATGAATGAGCTGTATTCGTCAGGCCAAAATGTACAATTGATGGCTGGGCATTTTTTCAATTGGGAATTTGCCAATTGGGGTGCAGCTAAATATGGTAAATATCCTTTTATTGCAGTGTATATGCCTTTAAGCAATACTTATTTTGATCGTTTGATTTTGGATATGCGTAAACGATATGGTAGCATTATGATACCTGCTACCAACTTTAAGAATCAATTTCATAAATATGCCAACAGTGGACAATATGCAATGGCATTGGCGGCAGATCAAAATCCAGGCAATCCTAAATCTGCATTTTGGGTTCCTTTTTTTGGACAATTAACTCCCTTTGTAAAAGGACCTGAAAAAGGGGCTAAATTGAACAATACTGCCCAGGTATTCATTCATTTCTATAGTACTAAAAGAGGGTATTATCATGCACACTATGAAGTGATGACCACGGTGCCTAATTACTTTAAAGACGGACAATTAACCGCGCTATACGTGAAAGTGCTTGAGGATAAAATAAAGCAACACCCGGCAAATTATTTATGGAGTCATCGTAGATGGCGTTATCCCTATGACGCAGCAACATACGGACACTTAGTGGTAAAATAATTTAGGACTCTAACTGATCCGATTTTTTTGGGCTAGAGACAATCTTGAACTTATCTTTCAAAAACTCTACTGCATCCCAACCATCTTGTACAATTCTGATATTGTGTATACCTTGTTTTTTCAATACAGAGGCTGCAAGCAATAATTGCTTGCCCAAATCGTCGACAAGATAGATGTTAAAATGTTCGTCTAATTCAGACATAGCCCCAGGGTCACCAAATTCTATTAATGGAAGATTGATTGCGTCTTTAATGTGTGCTTTGTCATAAATATCTTCGTTACGAATATCTAAAATCATCAAATATTCGTCGAATGGGATATCCATGGCTAATTCATCTACTTCAACTTCGATGATGAGATCAATTTTTTGCGCTGCTTCTACCCATGTACTAAAGCCTCCTTTTAAATAACCTTTAACTTGCGTGTACCCTAGTAGTTCAAAACGTTTGATTACAAGCGCTTCTGTACCTTCGGTGCACACCAAAATAATGGGGCAATCCTGCTCCATTATTTTGAGGGCATTCAATGTTTTTATTTCATCTACAGCGATATGTATTGCTCCTGGAATATAACCTTGAAGAAATTCTGCATCAATTCTGGTATCAATGATTTGTACCGAATCGTCTTTAGAAAATGCTGCAAATTGAGCTAAGTCTAACTCCATATTATCCTACTAATTGTTCAACAAATTGATTCACTTGCTCAAGACGATTGTAGTCTACCATATAGAAGATAAATTTACCTTCACGAACAGTTACTACGATACCTGCTCTTCTTAATATGGCTAGATGTTGTGAAGCAACTGATTGTTCTAATCTAAGTTTTACATAGATCTCAGTTACTGTCATTTTTTGATGCTCGTCAATTAGTTTTAAAATTTGTTGACGTAGTTTATGGTTCAATGCTCTTAATATCATAGCAGCTTTTTTGCTATGTATTAAATCCACTTTTAATGGTGTGGTGCCATTGGCTAGTTGTAGCAAGGGTAATGATTGATTCATGACAAATTACATATTGGGGGTTATGAATTGTGTTTCATTGCAAAGTTAATGAATAATTAATACATAATATTTTCTTATATGTATTATTTACTTGGAACGATGTAAACTTCTTTTAGGTAATTGGGACCTACATATGCCAAATCTTCAAATTGACCTGCGTTCCACTTGATCATGGCCATTTCGACTAGTTCTTTACTAGTGTACAAGGTATCATGATAGAGCACATTTTGGGCTACTTTAAAATCCTTCGTTTTTGTGATTCCATTTCCAATACAGATGGTTGGCTGCTGGATAAGTTGCTGCCATTTTGATTCATCAAGTACAATGGCTTGTTCTGGTAAAATGGGGTTACAAGCTGCATCGTAGATGGCGCCAAATACCTCCATTCTTCTGGCGTCTATCATTGAAAAAATTTGATATGGTGCTTCAATGTCCTTCGGTACTAATTTAATTGCAGCAAATGCCAATGCGCCTAAAGTAGATAATCCTATAAGTGGCTTTTGAAGGGTATAGGCGATTCCTTTTGCGCTTGCTAATCCAACCCTTAAACCGGTATAACTTCCTGGTCCTAAAGTCACTGCAATTGCATCCAATTCGCTCAAAGTCATATTTTGGCTTTCTAATAAATTAGCGATGGCTACCTGAATAAAGCTAGCATGACTATGCGTCTCTGTATTGGTAAGTTCTGCAATGAGCTTACCATCCTTGCTTAATGCAACAATGGCTTCCTCTAAAGCGGTGTCTATGATTAATAATATAGCCAAGTTGTGAAATTGTCTTGCAAAAATAGGTTGGATTTGCCCAAAAAATTAGAAATTGCAATTCTAAAATTAAATATATGTCTAAACAGATCATCCAAACCAATAAAGTGCCTGCGCCAATCGGCCCCTATAGTCAAGCAGTCATTGCAAATGGATTTTTATTCGCAAGTGGTCAAATTGCATTTGATCCAGCAACTGGTGAGTTGGTATTGTCTTCTATCGAAGCGGAGACAAAACAGGTTATGGAAAATATTAAAGCTATTTTAGAGGAAGCTAAAATCAATTTCGATCACATTGTAAAAACGAGTATATTTTTAAGCAATATGGATTTGTTTGCAGCAGTGAACCAAGTGTATGGAAGTTATTTCAGTGCAGATTTTCCAGCTCGTGAAACGGTAGCTGTAAAAACCTTACCAAGAAATGTCAATGTCGAAATTAGTATTACAGCGGTGATGCAGCCTTAAATTGATAAGACGTTTCAAAATAAATTACACCATGGGGTTCCAATTGTTGGAGCCCCATTTTGTTATTAAAACAATTGGGTGCACCACTTAGATTTTCGATAGCGATACTTTTGCGATCATCTGGTGTATAGATTTGTAAATAAGGGTAATTGTGTTTTGGTTGGACGATGATGGACATTTCCAGGTAGGAGAGTATGATCTTGTTCTGGATTGGGTCAAGTAAAAAGCAATCATCTAAATGGGTATCGCCAATGAGATGTTGGGTGTTGAATTTGGTGTCCTTTAAAATTTCACCAGTTGGGATTAGATCTTCGCGCATTGCCAATTTTCCATTCGACTGAAATTCAAGTGTATAGTCATTTACTTGACCGCCTAAAGTGAAATAAGGATGCCATCCATCCATCAAAGGAATCTGCTTATTTGAATGGTTGATGATGGTTGTTTTAAGGCCAATCAAGTTGTCAGGATATAAAGTCCATTGCACCATGATTTCAAACGGAAATGGAAATCCAGGATCTGTTCCTTGATAATCAAATGAAACTGTGACTTGTGCGAAATGTGCATGCAGTTCGGTAGAACGAATGGAGAAATCGGCATCATATACAAGCCCATGCATGGCATGTTCGCCTAAGTAGAACTTTTTGAATTGGTAAATTTGTTCGGCCCACTCGTATTTGCCTGCATCAATTCGACAAGAAAACGGGCTCATTTTGCCACTTCTGAATCCATTCAATTCAAAATTCGCTTGCCCCTCATTACCCAAAATAAGCTCTAGCGGCTGACTATCATTGTTGACGATCCAGCGATTCATTAAAGCCCCTTTGCAATGAATTTCAATCAAAGTTCCATTATCGAGATCAATTAACTGAATGTGATTAGTTTGCGCTTGTATTTTCAGGTCGAATGACATGGATTTCCTTTAAATGGAAAATTAAAACTATTCTATTAACTTTGAAAGATCAATTTTTAAGTATGCGTACTATTTTATTTTTCTTCTTTATTGTCTTTTCTGTACAAGTCTTTGGACAGGTTTGGTCTAAATACGACAGCACGATGAAAATTGGAAAGACAGGATATCGTATCTCCTGTTTAAACAGATCGCCAGAAAGAAACGTAATGAATATCAGACCGATTGGATTTAAGTCTGAATCTAGGGAAGCCTCCATTGAACTTAGAGCTAGAGTACTTGGTGCTGAAATTGATGACTTAAATAATGATGGATTTCCGGATATCATCATTTTTATAGAGGATGCAGCAGGTAAAAAAAGTATTTTCCCAATTTGTTCTCAGGATAACGAAAGGATTGCACCTATTTTATTTCCAGACCTTTTGAACGATATGGAATTAAGTAAAGGATACAGAGGGAAGGATGAGTATAAATTGGTTGAAGGGGTCTTATTTAGAAAGTTCCCAATTTTCCCTGCGGACACTGCCATTAAGGAGCCTACTAATAAAATCAGACAATTGATGTACAGAGTAGTGCAAGGCGAGCGTGATTCTTGGAAGTTTAAAATGTTTAAGCAGTTTGATTTCACTTCAAACTAGTTCCCTGATGTAATCATTATTTTGCCCACAGCTTTTTCATTTCCTGTATCATCCCGAACAAAAATCAAATAGATGCCAGATGCGACTTTGTGCTGGTATTGATCTTTTCCGTTCCATATGGCCTGACCTCCAAGCGCCCTTGTCTGCATCATTAATTGCCCATTTAGATCTGTAATTTTCACTAAGGCATTGTTGACTAAATTTTTAATCAGAATGGGGCCATTGTAATTGGGTGCTACAGGATTGGGGTAGATCTTTATTTTATTTTGTGTTGCTACACCTTCTGTAGCGTTGCCTTTATAACTTACAATTTCATTTTCAGTAAAGAAAAACACATCACCGTCGATGGGCTCAATGCCAATGGACAATACAGTGTTATTGGGAAGTGGACTATTTTCTGTTGTAAAATGTTGGAGTACTTCAGCGCCATCTTTACTTATCAGCCAAGCACCATTGTCTGTACCAATCCATTTTCTATTTGCACCATCAATGCTAATACAATGAATGGTTTCTTTTTGAAACAAATAACCATTGAATCCATTGCTTTCAACAATGGGCAAATAGGCGTCGCATACTTCGTTTATATTATTGCATTGAAAAAGTGCAATACCATTGTCTGTTCCAATCCATATGGTTCCATCCTTATCTTCAGCAATGGCCGTTACCTCCATGCTTGGTAAATTACCGGAACCTCTTCCAGTATTTAATTGCCTCCATACTGATTGGTTATTTTGTTTTTCATACAATAAGACACCTTGTTGTTTTGGTCCAATTACCCAACTTAATCCATTTTTACTAGCAACTATCTTTTTTAAATTGGTAGCCGGATATCCAGCTTGTATGGGATAAGTCGTCCATTGATTGCCTTCTTTAGCAACAATCCCAACCCCTTCCTTCAACAGAAAAATACGCCCATCCTCTTTTACCTGAATCGATTTAATCGCACCGATAGTTGGATTTTGTAAAGGTTGTTCTATTGTTTTTTTGTTGGGATCATAATGAATTAATTGCGCACCCATACCTATCCACCAACTTTGGTCAATAGGATCTAATGACAATGCTTCTACAGATCGGATACCGAGGCCTTGAATTTGTGTAAAATTGGACCAACCATTTTCATTCAAAGTAGATAAGGCATTTTTATTGGCTCCGTAGCTCATTAGTATTTGTTGCTCTGAGATGGTATTGTCGCCAATGGCATGCCTTAATGGGCCACCTAATGCGATCCATTTTGACTGCTCATTTTTTTCATAAAGTCCTTTACTTTCATCTGCTACCCAAATCGTATTCCCCTCTTTAAGCAACCCCATCGGCCTTTCCAATATCGAAGAATCTAGGAGTACGGTATTATTTTGATTGCTATTCAATTGAATCAATGCCCCTTTTTCTTGATACGTCACACCTGCAAAAATGCGTTCTTCATCCACTTCGATTGTCGCTAGATTACCTGCACTGATTTGATAAGTTGCAATATTACTTTTGTACTCATACACTTTTTGTTGATTG
Organism: Sediminibacterium ginsengisoli; assembly: GCA_943324415.2. GTDB lineage: Bacteria > Bacteroidota > Bacteroidia > Chitinophagales > Chitinophagaceae > Sediminibacterium > Sediminibacterium ginsengisoli_C. The sequence goes on from CALPLN020000012.1 coordinate 6,071, forward strand.
TTTAAATAGAGTTGATTTTTAAACACAAACATATTTTGTATGCCAGTGATACCCATCGTGTTTTCTAGTATCCAATTGCTATTTTGCCCCAGGGCTGTTGACCATAAGCTGTTTTCTGTCAAAGCGTATAATCTATTTTGAAAGGTCAATACCTTTAGGACTTTGACGGTCTGACGATTGTTATTTGGGAAAAGTGTTTCTTGAATCTCCTTTTTCAGTAAGTTGACAACGACGATTCCAAAATTACAAGACAGATAGGCATTGTTATTAATTACCAATAGATTGTTGATGGTTTTATCTGCATATAAATTTGACAGTTGGATATCATCTATGAGGGTAACTTGATCGCCTTGTACAATATCAATACGGCTATTTTTATACGCTATCACAAGTTGATCTTGGATAGGATGCCAAGCGATTTTCTGTATACCGATTGCGTGTAAGCCGGTGGTGGTATTAAGATAGTTGACTTGCTTTTTTGCATCAATTTGAATTACCTGGTTAGCAGATGCGACGTATAGCTGATCTCCTTTAATCACCTGTTGGATAGATTCATTGGAGAAATGAGCGCGCCAACTACCCACAGGGCCTAATTGTAATTGGGCATTCAATGGCTGTATTGAGCCAAGAATTCCGATTATCATATAGCACCATTTTTGCATCTTATTTTTTTATCGCTTGATAAATTTGTTCTTGAATTTTCGCTCTTAGATTAAGTGAACTAAAAGCTTTGTTATCCCTTGTTGGGAAGACTCTGTTTGAAAGGAAAATATACAATAATTGATTGTCTGGATCTGCCCATACACAAGTTCCGGTAAATCCTGTGTGTCCAAAGACGCTTGTTGGTGCACTTAAACTTGGATAAGGATCTTTCGAACTGGCGTTGTCTTTTGCAGTTTTATCAAATCCAAGACCCCTTCTGCTAGTGGCAGATTGGTAGCTTGTAAATAATTTGATTGTAGTAGATTTTAAATAGGTTTGTCCATCGTATTGTCCTCCATTCAATAACATCATATACAATTTGGCTAAATCAGTCGCATTGCTAAATAAGCCTGCATGACCTGCGATACCACCCATCGTTGAAGCGCCTTCGTCATGCACTGCACCTTGAATGAGTTCTTTTCTAAAATAAGTATCTTTTTCTGTTGCAGCGATAGATGATTTTTCTGCTCTTTCTAATGGCAGGAAACCGGTACTTCGCATTTGCATTGGTCCGTAGAAGGTTTTTGTACAATAATCCTGCAAATTCATCCCCGTTACTTGCTCAACTATATTGCCTAGAAAAATAAAATCATTATCACTATATACATATTTGCCTGGAGCAGATACTGGGCTGTTTAATATTTTCAATCGGATACTATCCATCCAATTGTTTGCAAGGTATTTGCCCGGTGTGACCATTAATTGATGGGATGCATCTTGAATAGGCACAATCCATTTTGAGTCAATGCTTCCGTCTGGTTGCAAAAGGGATTCATAAAACTTGATATAAGGATACAAACCAGCTTCGTGTAAAAGCAAATCTTTTAATCGAATCTTTGCTTTCGCATTGCCTACTACCCATGGTAAGTAATCGCCTATTGTTTTTTCAATGTCTACTTTTCCTTCTTCAACCAATTTCATAATTGCAACAGTAGTCGCACTTGTTTTAGTGACAGAAGCAAGGTCATATAAAGTGGCATTGGTCACAAGGGGACTTTGATCTCCTGCAATGGTCCCATAGCTTTTATTGAATACAATTTGGTTGTCTTTTGCTACCAATACTTGACAACCAGGTATAGCTGCTTGTTGAATTGCATCCGCCACAATTGAATCAATCTTTGCTAATTTTGCTTGATCAATAATTGCTGGGAGGATCTGTTCTGCTAGTATTTTTTTTTTAACTGGGGCCTCTGAAGCCTTGCCAAAGTTAAGTTCTGGTGAGATGGTGACTGGCAATACGCCACTTGCTTGTAATTTTCCTTCAAGCCATTTTTGAACAGCTGAATGGCTATATTTTGTGTCTTCAAATGCCAATAAAATATTATTGATCTTACTAAAGTCTCCAACAGCATAGGGGTTTCCAAAAATCAAATGAATCCAATTTTCATGTCCCATTGCGTTTAGAAATTGCAATGTTGCAGCAGGAATCTCAAAATGATTTGCTGGCCTTCTGTTGTATCCATGTAATCCAACAATCACTTGATCGTAGGCTTTTACACTATCATTGATCAATGCCAATTCATTGGCATCTTTACCACTAGTATAAAATATTTTAACGCCATAGGTGCTTGCAATTGAAGAAGTGAATGCGGTAGCTGATTTTGCATTCAAAGCAATGTAGGCGGTCTTGTTGTTTAAGTCTGGACTATTGGTCGCTCTTAAGAATGTAAGCGATTGTTGTGCCATCGCTGAATTAATGGTACCTACCGATTGGTTTAGATCAGCTACGATGTTGAGTGTGTCAATTATTTGTTGCACCCCAAGGCCATATTTGTATTTTGCGGCTAGAATTTTTTTAACACGTGCATTGATATCGCTACGTTTAATCCTTCTTTCTTTTACTGCCTGTCTAATTTTTTGAATGGATTGTCCAATGTCTCCTGGTAAGCATAACATATCATTCCCAGCTAAAATAGCTTGCACATTTGCTTCTCCTTGCGGAAAGTAATTGGCAATGGCTTTCATATCCATCGCATCAGTAACACTAATGCCCTTGAATCCCAATTCTTTTTTTAATAATCCATTCACTGCTTTAGGAGACAAGGAAGTGGCGTATTTTGGTCTGTCGTCGATTGCTGGTACTGACAAATGCGCTACCATAATGGATTCGACACCCGCATCAATCAATGCCTTGAATGGTGCTAATTCAAGACTGTCTAATTCAGCTCTTGATTTAGTAATCACAGGCAAGTCCTTATGTGAGTCAACCGTTACATCTCCATGACCAGGAAAATGTTTTGCGGTGGCCATCACACCATTGTCTTGCATCCCTTTCATATAAGCAATCCCTTGTTGGATCACTTTCTCTTTGCTTTGGCCGAAACTGCGATCATTGATGACCGGATTCAATGGGTTATTATTGACGTCAATATCTGGAGCGTAATTGATTTGAATACCCAGTCTTTTACATTGCTCGGCAATAGCAGCACCCATCTGGTACACTAAATTGCTTGAAGTAAAAGCACCCATCGAGAGTTGTCTAGGAAAAGATTCCACACTGTCTAAACGCATACCCACACCCCATTCTGCATCAATCGTAATAAATAAAGGGGTCTTTGCAATCGCTTGATAGCGATTTGTTTGCATCGCTTGTCGAACCGGTCCACCCTGAAAAAAACACAACCCACCCACATTGTATTGTTGGATCAAATTGCTTAAAGAATCTATTTTATATTGTTCCCAATTGCTATGCGCTCTTAATACCATAAGCTGTGCAATCTTCTCATTCATGTTCAATGCGGAAAATTGTTTTCTAATCCACTTTTTTTCACCCATTTTTTGCGCTTGCAAATGGGTCGTCAATCCTGCTAACAATAAGCTGCCTAAGAGTATTTTTTTCATATGGTATTTATGTACTGCAATTTAAGGATAAAAAAAGGCTTACCGATTGTAGGTAAGCCTTTTTTAACTATTTTATCGAAGCTTGAAGAAAGGGGAGATTTTTCATCAACAGATGCCGACTAGGCTTCTGATTCCTCTTCATCCAATTCTGGCATAGTTGGCTCCACTTTATGTTCTTGTAATTGAGCGAACCATTTCACCATTTTCTTCATATCGCTAGCATATACACGCTCAAAATCCATATTTGGGAATACTTTTTTAAAGTAGGCTTGAGTTGCTTTTGCATCTTTTTCATTAGGAAGGGCTTCTTTTGACTTACCCATTGCAATGAACACTTCTGCCAAGAATACATTTTCTTTAGTTGTAAACACCTCAATACTCTCTAAATGAGAGAACTGGTAGGCTCTAGAACTGATAAATTGTGTTGCATTGGTCTCTAGGGATCTCGCTATGGCACCATCACTTTTGCTAGTTAATAATTCAAATAAACCTGACATGCCTGAAACGGAAATCAATTTGTTATACTCCATGGGTTCTAGTCTTTTTTTTAGGAATGCAAAATACGGAAAAACCCTCAATTTTCATTTTTTAAACTACCTTTGTTTATCATTAAAAATCAAGCATATGCCCGGTTTTGAATTATTTGGAGCAGAAGAAAAGAAAGAAGTAAATGAAGTTCTAGAGACAGGAATTTTAATGCGTTATGGATTTGATGGTCCTAGAAAAGGAATTTGGAAATCCAAAGAGTTAGAAGCAGCTGTTTGCGCTACTTTTGGTACACAATACGCTCAACTTACCTCTAGTGGAACAGCCGCCTTAACAACTGCGATGGCAGCATTAGGGGTTGGCGCAGGAGATGAGGTAATTATGCCTGCATTTACGTTTGTGGCAAGTTTCGAAGCAATTTTAAGCATGGGTGCAATCCCTGTATTGGTGGATATCGACGAAAGTTTGACTTTATCACCAGCTGCAGTCAAAGCGGCCATTACGCCAAAAACAAAATGTGTGATGCCTGTACATATGTGTGGAAGTATGGCTGACATGGATGCATTGGTGGAGATTTGTAAAGAACATCATTTGATTTTATTAGAAGATGCTTGTCAAAGCATTGGAGGCACTTATAAAGGAAAACATTTGGGTACCATTGGTCATGCGGGTACTTTCTCATTTGATTTTGTAAAAACAATTACTTGCGGAGAAGGTGGCGTAGTGATGACCAATGATAAAGAAGTGTATATTAAGTCGGATGCATTTACGGATCATGGCCACGATCACGTTGGGGTAGATAGAGGTGCAGATTTGCATCCAGCATTGGGATATAATTTTCGCATCAGTGAATTACATGCTGCAGTTGGATTAGCGCAAATAAGAAAACTAGATACTTTTTTAACGATACAAAAAAAGAACAACCATATTTTACGTTCTTATTTAGAACAAGTACCAGGCATACAATTCAGAGTTGTACCTGATCCTGCTGGAGATAGTGGAAGCTTTTTAACTTGGTTTTTGCCAAGTCAAGAACACACAGAAAAAGCCATTGCCGCGTTTAAAGAAGCAGGCATCCTTGCAGGCAACTTTTATTGGTTTGGCAACAATTGGCATTATATCAGAAAATGGGATCATTTAAAAAATGCAACAAGCTTATATCCATTGTCGGAGGCCCAACAAAATGCCTTAATTGCATTACAACATACCGATTTTTCTAAGAGTGATGCCGTGATGAGTAAGTGTATTTCTACTGCAATCAGTTTAACATGGACAGAGGAGCAAGTGCATGAAAAAGGCGCTGCTTTCCTAGCTGCATTAAAAAAGATTTTAGCATAAGCTAGGTCATGGCATTAGGACAATCCATGCAGCAGAGACAATTACAAAGATTGTCACCTCAGCAAATCCAATTAATGAAGTTGTTGCAGATTCCTAGTGCACAAATTGAGCAAAGAATAAAAGAAGAGCTAGAAGAAAATCCTGCATTGGAGATGGATGCTGCGCTATTGGAGTCGGATTTTACTTCGCCAGATGAAATGAATGACGAATTGTTACAGGATATGCATGAGGATGAAGAAGCAGTGCCTGTAGATGAATTTGAGATGAGCAATGAAGAGTTGAGCGAGTATAGTTATGACGACGAAGTAGCAGATTACAAAACAAGAGATGAATTTTACCCAGAACTAGATAATGATAAAGTCATTCCGATTAAAGCGGAAATGAGTTTGCACGAAGTATTGATGGATCAGTTGAGCATGTTGGCTTTAGACGAAAGGGGCTTTAAAATTGCAGAGCAAATCATAGGTAGTTTAGATGATGACGGTTATTTAAGGAGAGCGATGCAGTCGATAGCCGATGATTTAGCTTTCAAGCAAAGCATGTGGGTGGAGGAAAAAGAAATTGAGCAAATATTAAAACAGGTACAAGCATTTGACCCAGTAGGTATTGCTGCGAGAGATTTACAAGAGTGCTTATTAATTCAATTACGTAGAAAGGGGGAAGGGGAGTCGGCCCATTTATCGGACGGCAGAGGTAAATTGTATTCTGATGATGAAGCCAGAAAAATTGCGATACTTATTATAGAAAAATACTTCGAAGAGTTTACTCGTAAGCACTATGATAAAATCCAAAGAAGTTTACACCTAGATGAATCTGGCATGAAGGAAGTGTTACATCAAATTTTAACATTGAACCCTAAGCCGGGAGCGGAGACAAGCTATATCAATGAGGCCGAAATGTACATCATACCAGATTTTACGGTATTGATCAATAACGGAAAATTAGAATTGACTTTGAATAGTCGCAATGCACCTCCATTGGTGATCAGTGATGATTATAAGCTGATGCTTAGAGAGTACGAAGGTGGGAAAAAGCAAGACAAGTCTCAAAAAGAAGCAGTCTTTTTTATTAAGCAAAAAATTGATGCAGCAAAATGGTTTATTGAGATGATCTTGCAAAGGCAGCAAACTTTGTTGCTAACGATGAATGCAATTCTGGATTATCAGTCTGCATTTTTTTTAAGTGGAGATACCACTTCATTAAGGCCAATGATTTTAAAAGATATTGCAGAAAAAACAAACTTGGACGTCTCGACAGTGAGTAGGGTAGCTAATAGTAAATATGTACAAACAGAATTCGGGACTTATTTATTGAAATACTTTTTTAGTGAGTCATTGACGACAGATACCGGAGAAGAAGTGAGTACTAAGGAGGTTAAAGCAATTCTGCAGGAGTTAATAGTTGGAGAGGATAAATTGAAGCCATTGAGTGATGACGAGCTCACAGAACAATTGCAAGAAAAAGGATACAATATTGCAAGAAGAACAGTCGCAAAATATAGAGAACTTTTAAACATACCAGTCGCAAGACTCAGAAAAGAATGGTAGTCAATTCAACTATGGAAAACCCTCAACCCAAAATCGTAAAATATATAGCACATTTGTTGTCTTATGTTTTGCACCCCATTTTTATCCCGACTTATTTTTTTCTTTATTTAATGCAAGTATTGCCGTTTGAATTTGTTGGCATTACCGATTGGCAGTTAAAGATGCGTTTATTCAGCGTGGCATGGTTGACTGCCTTTTTTCCAGCTTTTGCTGTTTTCTTATTATGGAGATTAAAACTAAGTGATAGTATATTTTTAAGAACACAAAAAGAAAGAATTATCCCTTATGTCATTACCATGTTTTTTTATTGGTGGATGTATTATCTGAGTAGAAATTTCACAGATCAACCTATTGCATTAAAATTCTTTTACCTAGGTATCTTCGTCGCAAGTGCAATAGGTATGACAGTCAATAATTTCATGAAAGTGAGTTTGCATGCCATGGGGATTGCTGGAATCACCACTGCGATTGTCTTGGTAAGTATATTTTATCCTGTAAATAATGCAATTTGGGTTCCACTCGCTATACTATTAACCGCATTGGTGATTAGTGCAAGATTGGTAGTCAGTGATCATAGTAAAAAAGAATTGGTAGTCGGATTGTTCATAGGCGTGTTCACTCAGGTGGCTGCTTACTTATGGGTCATCTAAATTAAAATAAATATTATGTGGTATCGTTTAGGTCAGAATATATTAAATTATAAAAAAACATACTTGTTTTTTGTACTCTTAACAACCCTAGTGATGGGGTATTTTGCTGCTCAGATTAAATTAAGTTATGAGTACACCAAAGCCATACCCTCGGATAATCCTAAATTTGTTGTTTACAATGATTTTGTAAAAAAATATGGCGTAGATGGAACAACCGTAGTAGTTGGATTTAAGACAGATCTTTTTTACACAAAAGACTTTTTCAATCAAGTTGATGCATTACATAAGACTATTAAGCAAAATAAAGCAGTTGCCGAAGTCATGAGTATTCCAACTGCTTATACAATCGTAAAAGACAGTTTTGAAACTAAATTCAATGCATTAAAGGTTTTTCATGCACCTTATACAAGCGACAGTCTTTTATCAGCAGATCAATCGGTTTTCGAGAACCTGCCCTTCTATAAAAATCTGTATTACAATCCTGATAGCAATAGTTATATCATGGCAATCTCGTTTATTTCAGATTCTATTAATAGCGGCTCAAGGACAAAAATCATTGCAGGTGTACAAGCTGAATTAGATCGTTTTAGTCAATCTACTAAGACAGAAGTGCATGTCAGTGGATTGCCATTTATTAGAACCATTATGGCGGATAGAATCAAGAAAGAAATGCTTTGGTTTTTAATTGGCTCCCTTGCATTATCTGCAATTACTTTATTGATCTTCTTTAGATCTATTTCGGCTACCATTATGAGCCTTGCTGTGGTATTGATGGGGGTCATTTGGAGTTTGGGTAGTATGGTTTTATTGGGACAAAAGATCACTTTGCTGACTGCATTGATTCCTCCATTGATTGTAGTGATTGGTATTCCCAATTGTATTTATTTTTTAAATAAGTACCATACTTCTTTTAAAGAGACATTAGATAAGGATAAGGCGCTGGTTCAAATGGTAGGCAGAATGGGCGTGGTGACTTTATTTTGTAATATCACTGCTGCTATAGGTTTCTTTGTATTCGCCTTAACTAAAAGTCCATTGTTAAAAGAGTTTGGTTGGGTGTCTGGTGTAAATATTATGATCTTGTTTTTCATTAGTTTATTTTTCATTCCTCCAGTGCTATCTTATTTGCCTGCGCCAAAAGCAAAACATGTCCGTTATTTAGAAAATAAATATCTAGAAAAAATACTGGTTAAAATTGAACGTTGGGCGTTTACCCATACAAAGTGGGTATTTGGTATCACTATCCTTGCAGTCATTATTTCCTTGATTGGGGTCATGCAAATTAAAAAGGAGGCATTTATTGTAGATGATTTACCCAAACAGGATAAATTATATACCGATTTGAAATGGTTTGAACAACATGCAGGGGGTGTAATGCCTTTAGAGATTTTGGTGGACACGAAAAAACCAAATGGTTTAATTAGATCCATCAAGCCATTAGAGCAGATAGATGAATTCAATACTTTTTTATTAGATCAGCCTGAACTAGGCAAGCCATTGGGATTGTTGGAGGGCGTAAAATTTGCCAAGCAGGCTTTCTATGATGGAGATAGTTTATCCTATGCAGTACCAACTGGTACCGAAATGGCCTTCATTGGTCCCTATTTCGCAACAGCTGCTCCAAAAGAAGGGGTAAAAGCGACTGGGAACAATCCAGCTCAACTCTTGAATAAATTTATTGATTCGGCAAAACGTCAAACTAGAATCACTGTCAACATGAAAGACATTGGAAGTGCAAAGCTTCCTGGGCTATTGTCCAAAATAGACAGTGCATCACTTGCAATTTTTGATACAGCAAAGTACAATGTAGTGATTACAGGAAGCAGTGTCACTTTTTTAGAAGGCAGTAATTTTATTGTAAAGGGATTGGGAGAGTCTATTTTCTGGGCCTTTTTATTGATTGCCATTTGTATGATTTTCTTATTTAGATCTTTCCCTATTTTGATCTGTTCTTTAATCCCCAATATAGTGCCATTGTTTATTACGGCAGGTATTATGGGATGGACTGGCATTTCTTTAAAACCATCTACCGTATTGGTATTTAGTGTAGCATTGGGGATTGCTATTGATGTAACGATTCGTTTCCTTGTGAACTATAAACAGGAATTACCTCATCTAAACTATCAAGTGAATACGACATTAGTGCAAACAATCAAACACACCGGAATAAGCATTATCTACACTTCCTTAGTATTGGTAGCTGGGTTTGTTATATTCTGTTTTAGTGATTTCGGAGGAACAAAAGCATTGGGATGGTTAACCTCTATCACATTAGTGGTAAGTACTTTAACCAATTTAGTTTTACTCCCAGCATTGATCAAAACCTTTATTAAGTCAAAGTAATTAAGTCAAAGTAAACCGGTCAAAGGTTTGTAAAAAAATAGCGCTTCAGTAATAAAGCGCTATTTTTTTTATAGTTAATTTTTAAAGACTATGGAAGCAATTGCTTTAATGTATTTTGTAATGCTGAACCTCTTAAATCTGTAGCTATAATTTTTCCAGTTGGATCCAAGAGTACATTAAATGGAATCCCCTGAATTTGATAGGCACTCACTACCGTGCTTTCCCATTTCTTTAAGTCACTTATCTGAAGCCAGTTTAATTTATCTTGTTGTATTGCTGCAAGCCAATCTGCTTTATCGTCATCTAAGGAAACCCCTAAAATGGTAAAATTCTTGTTTTTAAATTGCTCATAAGCAGCAACTACATTTGGATTTTCTCTTCTACAAGGACCACACCAGCTTGCCCAAAAGTCTACCAATACATACTTACCCTTTAAGCTACTTAGTGTAATGATTTTGCCAGTCGCATCTTGTAATGCAATTTCTGGAGCCATTGCACCTACTGTGATGGCAGTTGCTGGACTAGCTGTTTGAACTTGCCCACTTAAAATAGTAACAAATTCAATGAGCGGCTCCGCTTTGGTTTTTTCGGCAACAGCCTTGGCTATAGCAAGTACTTTATTGATCTCCATGGATCTTAATGCCATGCCTAAAGCAAAATAGATCAGCGCCGGACTATTTGAACCATTGACTGTTTGTTCAACATGGTCATTTAATGCTTTAATTTTTGTTTCCTTTTGTTGTTGTAGGTAAAATATACTGCTGTCCTTGCCATTATTTTGTTGTGAGTTCTCTAAAGCATAGAGTGTGGCAAATAAGGAGGAGTCTTTAGATCTATACGCTTTCATATACTGAATCAACGCTTCACTATTTGGTGATCCTTTTACGTTATAACTTGCAAAATTCGTAGCATCTGCATTGATTTGTATTTGTTCCTCATCATTGATAAAGCTGATATCTAAGATATCCCCGCTGCTAAGTCTGTAAATTCCTTCCTGTTTTGCAATGAATTCAAAGCTATACTTTCCATTGGCATCTAGTGTTACGGAATCCAAGGTAATGATTGGCCTGCCTCCGTAAGGGATCTCTTGTAATAAGAGGGGCTTATTCGCTGCATTTTTTATGGTCCCAGAGATTGTGTAACGAGCTTCTTGATTTTTTCCTTTACATCCAGGAAGTATAAAAAGTGCCAGACTGAAGATGGCGATGCAAATATTTTTTATCATAAAATAATTTTCTATTTTGACAATATGGTTTCTAAAAGTTGTGTTGTTTTTTGAGGATCTGCTTTGCCCTTGCTCAATTTTTTTACTTCGCCTACGAATAACCCAATTAATCCCTTTTTACCTTTTTTATAAGCATCCACTTTATCAGGATGATGATTGATTACGGTTTCGATCCAAGAAATTAATTCGTCCTCATTGCTATTTTGTAACAATTGATTGGAACTGGCAAATTCCATAGGCGATACTGCATTTAGTACAATGGCATTAAACACTTTATCTGCCGCCACTGAGAAACTTAATAAATGCTGGTCTACCATATTCAGTAATTCAGATAGCTGTGGCAATAAGGGTATTAAATCGGCATAGGTTTTGTGCTGTTCATTCAAATAAGCACGTATTGGTCCAATTATCCAATTGGCAGCTGCTTTATACAGTGTAGTCTGCTTGGTCCATAATAAATAAAAATCAGCCTCCTGTTTATTTTCACAAAGTTGGTCAATATCATAGGTGTTCAAGCCAAACTGCTGACTCCATTCTTTTTTTAATTGATTGGGTAAGGGAGGCAATGAGGCTTGTATGGATTGGATATACGATGTTGTTAATACCAATGGAGCAAGATCTGGATCAGGGAAGTACCTATAATCGTTTGCGTCTTCCTTATCTCTAATGGAGAAGGTGGTGTCATTACTCGCATCAAAGCTTCTTGTCTGTTGGATGATCGTTTCACCCTTTTCAACCAATCCTATCAATCGATCAATTTCAAATTCGATTGCTTTTTTAATGTTTCGAATCGAATTTAAATTCTTTACTTCTACTCTAGTACCTAACTTTTCCTCACCCTTTAATCGGACCGATATATTGGCATCACATCTTAAACTTCCTTCTTCCATATTGCCATCACAAATACCCAACCATCTTACGAGTTTACGTACTTCTGTAACATATAAAAAGGCATCCTCCGCGCTGTGTAAACAAGGCTCAGTTACCATTTCAATTAAGGGTGTACCTGCTCTATTTAAATCGATATAGGAATCGGTAGGGGATAAGTCGTGTATGCTTTTACCTGCATCTTCCTCTAAGTGAATTCTGTTTAATTGAATCCATTTTTCGCCTTCATTCGTTTGGATAGCTACTTGTCCACCTTCACAAATAGGTGTGGTATGTTGTGAAATTTGATATCCTTTTGGCAAGTCTGCATAGAAATAATTTTTTCTTGCGAAATAATTTTCTTTTGCAATTGTAGAACCACATGCCAAACCCATTTTAATAGCATATTCAACAGCTGTTGCATTTGTTTTAGGCAAGGTGCCTGGATGTCCCAGGGTAATTGGGCTTACATGTGTATTTGGTGCTGCGCCAAAACTAGTTGCATCGCCACAGAATAACTTACTTTTTGTAGCTAATTGTGCATGAATTTCTAATCCGATGACTGCTTGATATAGCGTCCTGTTTGGCATAGCACAAAAGTACAGATTAATCAAGCAAAAGCATAAAAAAGCCACCCATTTTGAGGTGGCTTTTAAATAGGAGGCAAATAAAATGAGCTATTATAAGTCTGCTGTATTTATTTTTTTAGGGAGCTTCACTTCGACTGTTTTTTTCTCTCCCTTTCTCTCTAAGGTAATTTTCAAGACTTGACCAGGGAAGTAGTACTGCCATTTCATAAAATTAACATCTGTTATTTCGGCCTCATTTAATTGTATTAAGATATCGCCTTTTTGAATACCTGCTTTTGCTGCTGGACTATTTTCTTCAAGATTATTGACTTTGACGCCTTTTCCAGTTTCAAGATCTTCTACGCTAATTCCCAATTTTGGTTTTTTATCAGCTCTAGTCATCAACTGATCCATATTGGGTAATGCTGGCATTGAAAATCTGAATTTACCACCTTGTTCTTTTAACATCTCCAAGTCTCCAAGATCTAGTTCATTCTTTTCAAAAGTCCTACCTTGATTTTTATTTGGATTCTCTTCTAGTACAATGGTCAGTTTCGCAGACTTCTTATCTCTTATATAACCAAGGTTTATTTTATCGTTTGGTTTGTATTTGCCTATTGCAGCATATAGCTCTTCTGGATCTGTTATTTTAATATCGTTTATACTTGTAATGATATCGCCGATTTTTAATTTTGCTTTTGCAGCAGGACTTGCTTCGTTGATGTCTACAATCATTGCGCCAGCAGGATCTATTGAGGTTACAACACCCAAAAATGCAAGATTAGGTTGGATGCTGAATCCTTGTACACTGCCTCTTTTCATTTTTTTCAATCTCGGATCATTTGAGTCCACCACTTCTCCATTGATTGTGATCTTATCACCTTCAATCACAATAGCTATATTTTCTGTGGTATCGCCATTCATGGTTACTGTGACATTCATGCTTGAATCAGCCTTATCCTTTGCTGGTTTGGACACTTTTTTTTCAATGATGACTTCTTTTGTTTTAGCACCAGTTTCCTGAGCTTTTGCATAAGGCAATAGGCCAATACAACAAATGAGTAAAAGATTTTTTTTCATAACATGTATTTTAATAGTGTGTTCTTTTGTTGAACTACGAAATATATTGTAGGTCAAAAATAATACATTTTTTATCTACGAAACAATTCGGAATTGTTAAAATTCTAAAAAAAAGGCCAACTATAAAATAGCTGACCTTTTTTTAATCTATTGTAAATCAGCTTTATAGGAGTGATTTGATGGTAGACAGTACTTGGTCTAATTGGCTTCCATCCTGTCCTCCTGCTGCTGCAAGTGTTTTTTGGCCACCACCGCCACCTTTAATCAATGGTGCGATATGGGTTTTAATTAATTGTGGCGCTTCCCATTTTTTTGCAGCAACTAATGCCTCGCTCATCGACAATGCAGCGAAGGCTTTTTCTCCCTGTGCACCTACTAATAAGACCATGACGTCACCGGTTTGTGTTTGGGTGAGCAATTGAGCTGCTTTTTTATACTGATCTGTATTACTTAATTCAACTTTTAATCCTAGATACTGCACACCATTCACTGTCTCGAAATTATTTTTTTGTGCTTCAACCAATCCGTTGACAAGGATTGCTTCTTGACTTTCTAATTGTTTTTTTAATTCTTTTTGTTGATTTTGTAATTCAAGGATATAGTTCGAAAGTTGATCAATTGAAAATCCACTTATTTCCTTGCTAACTTCTTTTTTATTTAAGCTTGTTGCAATTAGTGCATTCGCTTCTTCTAATTGTGTAATTTGTTTTCTTAACTTCTCTTTTGCTTCCTCTTGAAACTGAGCTGCAGCATGTCCTACCACTGCTTCAATTCTTCTTACACCAGCTGCAACAGAGGATTCTGCCTTGATAACAAAATGGCCTATTTCTCCGGTATGGCCCACATGTGTTCCACCACAAAGTTCAATTGAATAATTTGGATCCATCACGACTACGCGAACTGTGTCGCCGTATTTTTCTCCAAATAAAGCCATTGCCCCTAAAGCCACTGCTTCATCTTTACTCATTTCTTTAATGACCACTGGTACATTTTCTTTCACCTTGTCATTCACTAATTGATTCACCGCTTCTATTTCCTCATTGGTCATTTTTGCAAAATGAGAGAAGTCAAATCGCAATTGCTCCGAATTGACTAAACTTCCTTTTTGTGCAACATGTTTCCCCAATACAGTCCTTAGTGCTGCATGTAATAAGTGCGTTGCAGAATGGTGTTGCGTCGTATGTGCTCTTAATGTTTCAGCTACTTCTGCTTTAACCGTATGGCCAATATTGCTTGGTAAGCTATCCGTAAAATGAATGAATAAATTATTCTCTTTTTTAGTATCTGTTACTGCAAGTACAGTGCCATCTTCAAATCTTAGGGTTCCTTTATCTCCAACCTGACCGCCACTTTCAGCATAAAAAGGAGTTTCAGCAAATACCCATTGATAGGCTTCTTTACCTTTTGCTTTGACGCTTCTATACTTCACTATTTTTGTAGTTGCTTCAGTAGCCGTATAACCTATGAATTTAGTTTCTGCATCTTCTCCAACTTGAATCCAATCACCGGTATCTATCGCAGTGGCAGCTCTGCTTCTGTCTTTCTGTTGCTGCATTTCTTGCTCAAATCCCGCCTCGTCAATCGTTAATTGATTTTCACTTGCAATCAATCTTGTTAAATCTACTGGAAATCCGAATGTATCAAATAATTCAAAAACTAATTTCCCTTCTATTAAAGTATTTTTTTCTTGTGTATGAATGATGTCATCCATACGTTTTAATCCTTTTTCCAGTGTTCTTAAAAAGCCTTCTTCTTCCTCTTTGATTACTTTGGATACAAATTCTAACTGTTGGTTTAACTCTGGGAATACATGTTCAAACTGTTTCGCTAACAAGGGCATCAATTGAAATAACAATGGACGCTTGTAATCCAAATAAGAATAATAATAACGTACAGCTCTTCTTAAAATTCTTCTAATCACATATCCTGCACCAGTATTAGAGGGCAATTGACCATCCGCAATCGCAAAGGCGATAGCACGAATATGATCTGCTATAACACGAAACGCAATGGCTTCTTTGCTGTCACCAAAATCATAGGTTTTTCCAGTGATGGTAGCGACTGCATCAATTGTTCC
This sequence comes from Sediminibacterium ginsengisoli, assembly GCA_943324415.2. Taxonomy (GTDB): domain Bacteria; phylum Bacteroidota; class Bacteroidia; order Chitinophagales; family Chitinophagaceae; genus Sediminibacterium; species Sediminibacterium ginsengisoli_C. The sequence continues at coordinate 21,796 of CALPLN020000012.1, forward strand.
CGTGAATACATCGGTATCGTAATTGCTTTTTTTATTTTGTATCGCTCGAACCAATCTTTCAAAACCCATGCCTGTATCCACATGCTTACTTGGCAAGGGTTCTAGGCTACCATCTTTTTTTCTATTGTATTGAATAAATACATTGTTCCAAATTTCAATCACTTGAGGATGATCCTTATTGACAAGGTCGCGTCCAGGTGTTTGTGCAAT
>CALPLN020000013.1 GCA_943324415.2 Sediminibacterium ginsengisoli
ATGAATATTTTAGTAGAAGCTTGGGGTGGTAAATTCCAAAACCAAGAATTGTCTGCTAAACAAGGTTTGAATGTAGACGCTTTATTAGAGAAGGTAATTTTAGAATCTGAAATTTTAGATTTGAAAGCCAATCCAAATAGAGAAGCTACCGGTAGCGTGATTGAAGCCTCTTTAGATAAAGGACGTGGATACGTAGCGACAATACTTGTACAGAATGGAACTTTACGTCAAGGAGATTTGATTTTATCAGGTCAGTTTTATGGCCGTGTTAAAGCGATGTTCAACGAACGTAATCAACGTATCGAAGTAGCACCTCCATCTACGCCAGTGGTTATCTTAGGCTTGAATGGTGCACCACAAGCGGGTGAGAAATTCAAAGTATATGAAGAAGAGTCTGAAGCAAAAGAATTGGCTACTAAACGTGCTCAATTATTAAGAGAGCAAGGTTTAAGAACTAGAAAACATATTACATTAGACGAGATTGGTCGTCGTTTAGCTTTAGGTAACTTTAAAGAATTAAATATCATCATCAAAGGTGATGTGGATGGTTCTGTAGAAGCCTTAAGTGACTCATTACAAAAATTATCTACCGAAGAGATTGCAATTAGAGTTGTCTTGAAAGGGGTAGGTCAGATTTCTGAATCTGATGTATTGCTTTCTGCAGCTTCGGATGCGATTATTATAGGCTTTAACGTTCGACCTAGTATGCAAGCAAGTCGCTTAGCAGAAACAGAAGGCGTGGAAATCAAAATGTACTCTATCATCTACAACGCGATTGATGAAATCAAGAGCGCGATGGAAGGTATGTTGGAACCAAAAATCCAAGAGAAGATTGTTGCCAACGTAGAAGTAAGAGAAGTGTACAAATTTGACAAAGCGACTGTTGCTGGATGTTATGTATTAGATGGTAAGTTGAGTAGAAATAGTAAAATACGTATTATCCGTGACGGTATCGTTGAGTTCCCAAGAGGAGAAGGTCAGGCTGCTGAATTAGGTAGTTTGAAGCGTTTCAAAGATGACGTTAAAGAAGTCGTTTCTAACATGGAATGTGGTTTAACAATTAAAAACTTTGCCGACTTAAAGCCAGGTGATATTGTAGAAGCATTTGAGGAAGAAGAAGTAAAACGTACTTTATAAAAATATTAAGATTTGATAGTTGGGGCATTGCCCCAGCTATCGGAACTTAGCCCCTTAATTCATACTTGATGAAAATAGTTCGCATTGTATTTGCCTTAGGTTTAATTGCCATTGCTAGTGCCGCAACCGCACAAATCAAAAAAGTATTAGCAGATAAAATTGTTGCTACAGTAGGTGACAAATATATTTTGCGCTCCGATGTAGACAACGCCATAGCAGATTACAAAAGACAAGCTCAGGGTCAAGAGAATATTGAATTACCAACTGCCTGTCAGGTCATAGAAGGTCAGTTGATCCGTAAAGCCTTGGTATTACAAGCTGAGAAAGATTCCATTTTAATTACTGAGGAAGAGATCGAAAATGCCATTGATGGTCGTATCCGAAATTTCATCCAACAATTTGGTTCTAAGGAAGTCTTAGAAGAAGTTGCTGGCCGATCCGTGTTTCAATTAAAAGATGATTTTAGACTTTTAATTAAAGAACAACGTTTAGCGGAAGAGATGCAGAATAAGATTGTTGACAAAGTAAAGATCACCCCTAATGAGGTGAAGTCTTTCTATGCAAAAATTCCAGTAGATAGTTTGCCTTTATATGAAAGTGAAGTACAAATTTCAGAAATTATCATACATCCTAAAGCGAACCGAGATATCGAAGAATATGTGATTCAGCAGATGTTAGAATATCGCAAGCAAGTGGAAGGAGGAGTGAACAAGTTTGATCAATTGGTGAAACTGTATTCCGAAGATCCAAGTGCAAAAGAAAATTTAGGCCAATTTAGTTTGAATAGAAATGTGAGAGAATTTGATCCAGCATTCATGGCTGCTTCTTTCAGGTTAAAAGAAGGGCAGATTTCTGCACCAGTTAAATCAAAATTTGGCTACCATATTATCCAATTGATTTCTAGGTCTGGAGATGAAGCTGTTGTAAAGCATATCTTGAGAATCCCTCCCATCACAAACGATGAAATTAACGAGTCTAAAAAACTATTAGATAGTGTTAGAAAGGAAGTGTTAGCTGGCAAGACAAGTTTTGGCGAAGCAGTGAATAAATTTAGTGACGACGAATCTAGTAAATTTAGCGGTGGAGCGGTGACCGGTCGTGATGGGTCTACTTATATCAACTTTGACCAATTGGATAAAGAGATGGTGGTGTTGATTCAGAACATGAAGCCAGGTGACATTTCTGCACCACAGTCTTATGTGGATGATCGTGGAAGAAAAACAGTGCGTATTGTTTATTACAAAGAAAGAACAGCACCCCACAAAGAGAATTTAAAAGAAGATTATAACCGTGTTTCAGTAAGAGCGCTTGAAGAGAAAAAAGCGAAAGTGTTAGAATCATGGTTCAAAGAAAGAGTACCCAATTACTATGTATTTATAGACAACGATTTCCAAGCTTGTAAAGAATTAAAAGATTGGACGAATGTGGCTAATGCAATAGTAAAGGAAAAAACATACTAGAAATTTCATCATGAGCGACGAGATCAAACACGAGTGTGGCTTAGCATTCATTAGGTTAAGAAAACCTTTATCCTACTATCTACAAAATAGAGGGTCAGTGACCTACGGACTTAATAAGTTGTATCTCTTGATGGAGAAACAACACAATCGTGGACAAGATGGCGCAGGGATTGCAACTGTTAAACTAGATATAGAAGCAGGCAATCCTTTTTTATATAGATTAAGAAGCAGCGCGCAGCAGCCCATTGCTGATTTATTTTACAAAGTAGGTCAAGAAATACAAGAGTTAGAGAAATTCCAACCAGATATTACGAAGCACCCAGGTTTGATGAAAGGGCACTTGCCTTTTATGGGCGAATTGTTACTGGGTCATTTAAGGTATGGCACACAAGGCAAAAACAATGTTGAATTTTGCCATCCATTTATTAAGAAGAACTTAGTGCCCGGAAAAAATTTGGCTTTAGCAGGTAATTTCAATTTGGTGAATACGGATGAATTATTCAAACAAATTCAGCATGACCCTGGTCCTTTTGAAAAACAAAGTGATTTGGCGGCCATGATGGAAGTCATTCATCATTTTTTAGTAAAAGAAGAAACAAAGAATCCCAATAGTCCAAATATTGCCGAGGTCCTAAAACAAGCAGTTCCTTTGTTTGATGGCGGCTTTACCATTGGCGGATTAGTGGGAAATGGCTATAGTTTTATCATGCGTGACGCGCATGGCATTCGACCAGCATACTATTATATCGACGGGGAAGTGATTGTAGCTGCAAGTGAAAGAGCAGCAATTAGAACCACTTTCAATGTAGGGGAGAATGAAGTGTTAGAGTTGATGCCAGGTAATGCATTGATAGTGGATGACAAAGGCGGATATACCATTGAGCAAATTGTTGCACCAAAAGAGAGAAGAGCATGTTCCTTCGAACGCATTTATTTTTCTAGAGGCGGTGATGAAAAGATATATAGAGAACGTATAGCACTTGGACATCATTTAAGTAGAATTGTTTTAGATAGAATCGAGAAAGACTTAAAGAATACTATTTTTTCATATATTCCCAATACGGCAGAAGTGGCATTTTATGGCTTGATTAAAGGCATGGAAGAATACTTGAATGCTATTAAAGTGGAGCGTATTTTAAGTTGGGGTAAAGAGGTAGATGCAGATAAATTAGGAGAAATGGTGAATCGAAAAATTCGCCAAGAAAAAATCGCCATCAAGGATGTTAAATTAAGAACATTCATAACCGAGGATGCAAACCGAAATGAGATGGTACAGCATGTGTATGATATCACTTATGGGACTGTTCGTAAAAATGAAGATAGCTTAGTTGTCATAGACGATAGTATTGTGCGAGGTACCACATTGAGAGAAAGTATCATTAGGATGTTGTCAAGATTGTCACCTAAAAAAATTATCGTTGTTTCTTCCGCACCTCAAATTAGATATCCAGATTGTTATGGCATTGACATGAGTAAAATGGGCGATTTTATTGCTTTCAAGGCAGTGATTGCTTTATTGAAAGAAAGAGGCATGGAGCAGGTAATGGATGATGTATATCAAAAAATCAAAACCCTTGAAGCGAATAATGAATTACATACAGAAAATGTAGTTCGCGAATTGTATAAGCCATTTACTACTGAAGAAATTTCAGATAAGATTGCACAACTCATTACTCCGGATAACATTCAAATCCCAGTAGAAGTCATCTATCAAACAATCGAGGGATTACATGCATGTTGTCCAACGAATACAGGGGACTGGTATTTTACAGGAAATTACCCAACACCTGGCGGAAACAAAGTATGTAACAAAGCATACACCAATTATATTGAAGGCAGTAACCAAAGAGGATATTAATAGGATTGCCAATTTATAATCGATAGCAAATTGCGTTGATGTTCATCCCCGCTCCAACTGATGCAAAAATCACCACATCTCCTTTTTCCAATGCATGTTCTGGGTATTTACCTTTATGCACTAAGTCGTATAATGTAGGAATAGTCGCTACAGAACTATTGCCTAATTCGTGAATACTCATAGGCATGATATCTGCTGGTATCTCTTTTATATCGTATAATTTATATAATGCTTTAATAAAGCCTTCATCCATCTTTTCGTTGGCTTGGTGTAGGAAGAATTTTTTCACTTCTGTTATATCTACCCCAGCTTTTTCGATACAAGCTTTCATCGCAATTGGCACATTCTTAATGGCGTATTCATAGACCTTCCTCCCTTTCATTTTTATATACCTAGTGGCATCGTCTGCTTCTGGATGGTATGATTTTCCTAAATATAAAAAGTAAGCTTCATCGTTACAATGGCTTTGTACACTAAAGGATAAAATACCTTGATTAGGATCATCGCTATGTTCTAAAATACAAGCGCCTGCTCCATCACTGAAAATCATACTATCTCTATCATGCGGATCGACCACCCTGCTTAGTGTCTCAGCCCCAATCACTAAACATTTTTTTGCCATGCCAGATTTGATAAAAGAATCCGCTTGAATTACGCCTTGAATCCATCCAGGACAACCAAATAAAATATCATATGCCACACAGTTCGGGTTGACAATACCTAAATTGTGTTTTACGCGAGATGCGATTGCTGGAATGGCATCTGATTGTATTGTGCCTGTTTGAACATCTCCAAAATTATGTGCTACGATGATTTGATCAATTGTTTCAGGATCTATTCCTGAATCTTCTATCGCCAATTTGGCTGCCGCAGTGGCTAGGTCAGATGTGTTGACTTGCACATCGGCATACCTTCTTTCCATGATGCCTGTAATGCCTTTAAATTTCTCAACGATTTCTTGGTTAGGTGTCTTGATGCGTTCACTTTGTTCGTCGTAAAAAGTATTCGCTTCAAAATCCTTATTGGATTTTATAATATGCGGTATAATACTACCAGTGCCACTTATAATCGTTGCCATAGAGGGGGGTCTTTTATATTTTTAAGCAATATCCCAACCACTCTAAGATAGGCAATTTAGATATATTTATCGCCTTTGTTCCTTTTTACTTCTGCAACATATTCTTTAATAGATTGTTCTTTATCCTTGCTGCAAATCAACAACACGTCCTTTGTATCCACCACAATAAAATCATCCAATCCTTGAACTACAACCAATTTGTCTTTAGGAGAGTTGATCATACATTTTGTGGCATCAATGACAATCACATTGTCTGAAGCAACTGCATTGCCTAAATAGTCTTTCTCCATATTCTCGTATGCACTATTCCAGGTACCTAAATCACTCCATCCAAATGAAGAAGGCATGACGTATACGTTATTCGCTTTTTCCATAACCGCAATATCAATTGATATATTGGTGCAAAGCGGGTAGATTCTCTGAATAGCTTGTTTTTCCTCTGGTGTATTGAAGTGTATTTTTTCCTGATCAAACAGTTCATACATTTCTGGCTGATGCTTTTCGAAGGCTGCTAAGATGGAACTTGCTTTCCAAGCAAAGATGCCGGCGTTCCATAAAAAATCACCACTTTCTAAAAAAGATTTAGCAATTTCTAAATCAGGTTTTTCGGTAAACGTCTTTACTTTAAAAACGCCCTTGGTGACTTCTAGTCCTTCATATTGGATATAACCATATCCTGTATTTGGATGTGTTGGCTGAATACCTAAAGTAACCAACGCCTTAATGTGTTCAACAAAATCCAATGCTTGTAAGGCAATCGTTTGAAAGCGATCTTCCTCTAAAATTAAATGGTCGCTTGGGGCTACTAAAAATCTAGCATCAGGATTCATCTGTGCCAATTTAAAGGAGACATAGGCGATACAAGGCGCAGTATTTTTTTTACTCGGCTCTGCTAAAATATTATCAAAAGGAAGTAGAGGTAATTGTGTCTTCACAATGTCAACGTACTCCTCTGAGGTTACAATATAAATATTTTCTGCTGGAATGAATTTTGCATAACGTTCGTAAGTCCATTGCACCAATGTCTTTCCAGTATTCAATACATCTATAAATTGTTTAGGGTAAGCGGTTCTACTCATTGGCCAAAATCGACTTCCAATTCCCCCAGCCATAATGGCTACATAGTGATTTTTGTTTTGCATAAAAATAGTTTATAAAATCCCCTCTTTCATTAAATCGTGCATATGAATCATTCCTTTGTATTGCTCATTCTCTGCAACTATCAGTTGACTGATGTCATGCGCTTTCATTAAATCAAAAGCTTCAATTGCCAATGTATTGGGGGAAATTGTAATGGGCTTCTTATGAAAAATATCAGCCGCTTTTAAATCTTGTATACTGTTATGTTGTTCTAGCATACGGCGAATATCGCCATCTGTTATCATGCCAACAATGGACGCTGAATCATCTAATACCACTGTGGCACCCATTCTACTTTTTGAAATGGCTATAATGACATCCTTAATACTTGTGGAAGGGGTTACGCTTGGTTGCGTATTGTTTTTTGCAATGGCGCCTGTTGTCAAAGTCAATCTCTTGCCTAGATTACCTCCTGGATGAAATTTGGCAAAATCATTGGATTTGAATCCACGCAATTCCATAAATGCGATGGCCATCAAATCGCCCATCACCATTTGTGCAGTGGTTGACGAAGTGGGTGCTAAATTATTAATACATGCTTCTTGATCGACTGTAGTGTTCACCACCAATGGAGTTGCCTTACCAAGATAACTATCCAAATTACCCACCATGGCGATCAATGGATTGCCAAAATGTGCAATTAAATCTACCAACATTTTAATCTCGGGGCTCTCGCCACTTTTGCTAATGATCATGACCACATCTTCTGGTCCAATCATGCCTGAATCTCCATGGATAGCATCTGCTGCATGCAGGTAAATAGAAGGTGTTCCGGTAGAATTACAGGTAGCGACAATTTTTTGTGCGATAATAGCACTTTTGCCAATCCCACTTACGATAAAGCGGCCTTTTGATTGTATGACCGTTTCAACTGCAGCAACAAATTGGTCGTCAATAAACTTTTCCAATCCAGCCACTGCATTTGCTTCAATTTGTAAGGCATTCTTGGCAATGGATTTGATCTCGGATGACATAGGCATAATATAGGTGCAGCAAAGGTAATACTTCATTAACTTTGTGCTCCATTTTTAATCTATCCTTTGATGAAAGGTTTTATTTAAAAAATTATGCATTTAAATGAACTTTTGTTCAACAAAATGCGTTAACTTAAATAGATATATAGACAATAAACGATTGATTTCAAGCTTATTACGATGCCCACGACTAAAAAAACGACTAAAAAGACTTCAGTGCCTCAAAGCAAGGACCTTGTTGCTGCTTTAGAGCAATATTTCGGTTTCTCTGAATTCAAGGGTACCCAGGAACAAGCTATTTTATCTTTATTGAGCGGTAGGGATACTTTTGTAATTATGCCAACAGGTGGGGGAAAGAGTTTGTGCTATCAATTGCCTGCGATGATGTTAGAAGGTTGTGCGATTGTGGTATCTCCTTTGATCGCTTTAATGAAAAACCAGGTGGATCTTGTCAGAGGATATAGTGAAAATGACGAAGTGGCCCATTTTTTAAACTCTTCTTTAAATAAAGGACAGGTAAAAGTGGTTAAAGAAGATCTATTGAGCGGCAAGACTAAATTATTATATGTTGCCCCAGAGACCTTGACTAAGCAAGAGAATCTCGATTTTTTTAGTGACTTGAAAGTGTCTTTTTTTGCTGTAGACGAAGCGCATTGTATTTCAGAATGGGGACATGATTTTAGACCGGAGTACCGTCGATTAAAAGAAATGATGGAAGAGATCAATTCGTCGGCGCCAATCATTGCATTGACTGCAACCGCAACACCGAAAGTACAAAGTGATATTGTAAAAAATCTTGCGCTTAATAACCCGGAAATATTAATTTCCTCTTTCAATAGAGACAATCTCTATTATGAAGTGCAGCCCAAAATAAAAAAAGAACAGACGGTTAAAAGTATTGTCAAATACATCACTAAGCATAAAAAGAAAAGCGGTATTATTTATACCCTGAATAGAAAAACAACAGAAGAATTAGCAGATCTTTTAAAAGCAAATAACATTAAAGCAGTCGCGTATCATGCGGGATTGGATCAAAAATTAAGGGCAGAAAGACAGGATCAATTTTTAAACGAAGATGTTCAAGTGATTGTTGCTACGATCGCATTTGGTATGGGTATTGATAAGCCAGATATTCGATTTGTCATTCATTATAATATTCCTAAATCAATTGAAAATTATTATCAAGAGACGGGAAGAGCTGGAAGAGATGGCTTAGAAGGGAATTGTATTTTATATTATTCGCAAAAGGATGTGTCTAAATTAGAACATTTTTTAAGAGACAAGCCATTGAGCGAAAGAGAAGTGGGCGCGCAATTGATTGATGAAACAGTGGCCTTTGCGGAAAGTGGTGTTTGTAGAAGAAGAAGTTTATTGCATTATTTTGGAGAGCCTTGGCCCGACAGCAATTGCGGCAAATGTGATAACTGCTTGCATCCTAAAGAAAAATTTGAGGCGAAATCAGCGCTAGTACAACTTTTACAAACCATACAGGCTTTGGATGAAAGATTCGTAGCGCATTATGTAGTGCAAATTATTACAGGACATTTTACGCCACAAATTGGCTTATATCGTCACGATAAATTACCCGTATTTGGCATTGGTAAATCACATGATGAATTATTCTGGAATAGCTTAATTCGCCAAGCGATGTTGGAGGAATTGATAGAAAAAGACATCGAAGAATATGGCTTATTGAAATTGACAACCAAGGGGCAGAAATTCCTAAAAAAACCAACCACTTTTTCTGTGGTTTTGCAAAATGTTTTTGCAGCTGAATTAGGCGATGACGAGGAGAGCGAAGTTGCAGAAGAAGCGGTTACAACAGATGACCGTTTATTTGAATTATTGAAAGATTTGCGCCAAGTGGTTGCTAAAAAAATTGGCTTACCTCCATTTGTGATTTTTTTAGAAACTTCCTTACAAGATATGGCGACATTGTATCCTACCTCATTTACAGAAATGGAGCGTTGTCAAGGTGTGAGTAAGGGTAAGGCGATTAAATATGGCAAGCCATTTATGGAGCTCATTGAACAATATGTAACTGAGCACAATATTGAAAAGCCAGATGATTTTGTAATGAAGTCGGTGGCCAATAAATCAAGCAATAAGATCTACATCATACAAAATGTAGACAAGAAAATTCCGTTAGAAACCATTGCAAAAAATAAAGATCTAAGATTAGACAGTTTATTAGAGGAAATGGAAACGATTGCTGCCAGTGGCACGAAATTAAATTTAGATTACGCCATTGATGAATGGTTAGACGAATATGACCAAGAAGAAATATTGTAATATTTTAAAAGTTGTGAAACCTCCTCTTTGCAAATTGCACAACAAGAACTTAGCGAAAACGACTATACTTGGGAACAACTTAAAATTATGCGTATTAAATTTTTAAGTGTTGTGGGAAACTAATTACACTAATTGGTCTTAGTCGAAGATTGGTTTAAAAATTGCAGCGTTCTTTCTGTCGCATTTTTGCGAACACTCATATAATATAAATTATAATCTGCAATATGGTAGTTGTTGGTGTTAAATAAAAAATTACCAAAGAATTTAGGCTTAGGTGTCCACAATACGCCCTGATGATTGATTGCCGCTGCTACTTTTGGTATCACTTTTTTAAAGTTGTACAAGACGGCACCTTGATTCGCTTCTCTTCCAATTGCAGGCTGATTGCTATCCCAACTGAGTGGATTGGTTACAATTGAATTAAATTTCTCAATTTGAACAAACGGTGGCAAATAACCTTCCTTAAAAGTGCGCCATGCACAGATGCATCCTGTTTCGGTTGGTGTAGTACAAGACTTCAATGTTGTAAATTCTGCAGGATCAATAGCCATTCCTACGATATATGCAGTCACCAATTGCTTAGACAATTCCTTTCCGTCAAAATATTCTTTCAGCAAGCGCTTTGCATGTGTACTTCCTTGACTATGCGCGGCTAGTATAATGGGTTTTCCTTGGTTGTGGTTCTTCAAGTAAAAATCAAACGCTTTTTTTACATCTTGATAAGCTAGCTCAAATGCAGCCATTGCACTTAGTGTATCTACTTTATTTTTTGGATAATAACTATTGATATGTGCTTGACGATACCTTGGTGCATAGATCGTCCCCACTTCATTAAATATACTTGCTTGACTTAAGATGGTGGAATAGTCGGTTTTAATATTCAATGCGATGTCTTTCAATGATGCAGACCACCCATTTGGCAAACTTGGATCTAGATAGGTCGTTGGATGTACAAAAAACACATCCGCTAAATTTTTTGGACTAAAGGATTTCAAAATGCTTGCCGGCACACTATCCGAAGGGTCAATTTTGAGTGGATGGGCTGCCCAGTTCTTGAGCTGGCTATAATCAGGTTGCTCCTCCCAGTCTATAACAGAATAGATAGGGTTAAAAGTTTTGTAGTTGCTTTTGGCACATCCGCCAAGCAAAATAACGATAAAAATTAGTCCAAGGCTTCTCATAACACAAAGGTATCATTTTATAAATTCGACTAATTATATTGGGGGAGATAATTTAAATATGGATGCAAATAAATTATTTTATTTTTACATAAAGCATCCTGATTGTATCTATTAAGACATATACCCTTTTTAAAAGCTGTTTTTAATCATAGCTTAACCGCTTTTGGTGGCCCTCAAGTACACCTTGGCTTGCTTCAGCATCGTTTTGTAGAAAAAAGGAAAGACCTCAGTGCAGAAGAGTTGATGGAATACAACGCTTTTTGTCAATTACTGCCTGGCGCTTCTTCTACTCAAACTATCGTTTTAATTGCTTTTAAAAGAGGTGGTTTCTCCTTAGCTTTTATTACTTTATTGGTATGGATTTTGCCAGCTACTTGTTTCATGGCGAGCTTGGCTATCGCATATACCCATTTTGACTTGCAACCAGTGTTGAAAGCGCTGCACTTATTACAACCCATGGTCATTGGGTTTATCGCAAGCGCAACTTATCTTTTGTATAAAAAAGCCATCCGCAATACCATCACCCAATTTGTATTCTTGCTTGCCGCTATCTTGACATTCATTGGCTTTAAAACACCTTGGACGATCCCGGTTGTCATTGTTTTAGCAGGGATTGTCACCAATTTTAGCAATAAAAGAATTCCTGATCAGGGCGCTGCGCCTAAAAAAATCAAATGGGTGCATTTGCATCTATTTATATTGTTCTTTCTTGCAGCTGGATTTTTGTCAGAACAAGCTACACGTCAAAACTGGGAACAACGTAAAGTCTACAATCTATTTGAAAATAATTATAGATTCGGAAGCTTCGTATTTGGGGGTGGTGACGTGTTAATCCCAATGATGTATGAGCAATATGTGACGCGTCCTAATACAGATCGCATCAAAGAGAGTAAAAGGGATGTACTTAAAATTAATAGTACTGCTTTTTTAACGGGCTCAGGTATTGTGAGGGCCATACCCGGCCCCATCTTCTCTATTGCAAGTTTTACTGGGGCGTTGGCTTTAGAAGAAAAAGGGATTGGGGGACAAATTGTAGGTGCTGTGGTAGCGAGTATTGGGGTTTTTCTGCCTAGCTTTTTAATCGTCTTATTCTTTTTCCCAATTTGGCAGAAACTAAAAAAGTATGCTTTATTTTACCGCTCACTTGAAGGCATTTATGCGGCTGTAGTGGGCATTATGTTGGGTGCAACATTGTATTTATTAAAGGATATTTTATTTGATCTCGGCAACTTAACTGCGCAAAATATTGGGGTCTACTTATTGGTTTTTTGTACAACTGCAATTTTATTGGTTCGGTATAAACTTGCCCCACAGTGGATTGTATTGGGGACGATTTTATTGGGTGCATTGTTAACGCTTTGGCCAACTATATTTTAACATAAACAAAGACTTGAATTGTTTATTTTTACAGCCATTCATGAAGCAAAGCGTACTACTGTTTTTTTTAGCAACTTGTATTTCCTTCTCCTCGGTCAAGGGTCAAATGCGTACCATCAGTGGTGTGGTCTATGATATTTCTGGAAGAAGACCCATTGAAGCCGTTATGGTGTATAGCCAATACAGTCGAACACAGACCGATTCTCTAGGTAGGTACTTAATCACGCTTCAAGCTAAAGACTCCCTAACATTTTCTTTATTTGGCAAAAACACCCAAAAATTCAGCATCGATGAAATTGAAGATCCTAGCAATTTCAATATCATGATTCATGTGACAGGGGTAGACTTGCCAGAAGTGACAGTGCGCAATAGCTATTACAGGTACGATTCAATTCAGAATAGGATAGACTACGCCAAATACTTTAACTATGAGCCCCCAGGTTTAAAGCTTAGCAACCAACAAAACATGTTTGGCAATGGCGGTGTAACGATTGGGTTTGACGTCAATGAAATCATCAATATGTTTAGGTTTAAACGAAACCGAAACCTCCAATTTTTGCAAAACAGGCTATTGAGTCAGGAGCAGGATAAGTATATTAACTATCGTTTTACTAAGCGGTTTGTTCAAAAATTAACCAAATTAGATGGTCCAAGGTTGGATTTGTTTATGGAGTATTGCAAACCAGCTTATCCAACCCTAGCATTGTTGAACGATCTAGAGTTGGGCTATTATATCCAACAGAAACTGATCCAGTTTAGACAGGGTCGCTAATTCAACCATTCATCTATTTTCTTGCTTAAAACATGGCATTTTAGCTATCTTTAAACACTAAAATAAGACCAATTTGAGAAAGCTAAATAATTTTGCCTTAATCCTGATCCTAGGATTGTTCGCATGTAAGGAAAAGACAAAGCCAACAGAAAAATTCAACGCGAGTGCGCCAGTTTCTGTAGATATAGCAATTGCCTCTGCACAGGTAATTGATAAAGTCATTGAAGTGAATGGATCGGTTGTAGCAAGTGAATTTGTAGATATACGACCTGAAACCAATGGACGCATTGTTTTCTTACAAGTTCCTGAAGGCAAAATGGTTGCTGCAGGCACTGTATTGGCCAAATTAAATGATGCTGATTTGCAAGCTCAATTACAAAAAATTAAAGTGCAATTGGAACTAGCCAATATCAATGAACAAAGGAATAAAAAATTAGTACAAGCAAAAGGCATCAATCAAAGTGATTATGACATCAGCTTGCAACAAGTAAATAGTTTAAAAGCAGATATGGCGTACACCCAGTCTTTAATTGACAAGACGGTGATTAAGGCCCCTTTTGCTGGTCAAATGGGATTAAAGCAAGTGAGTTTAGGGGCGTATATAAGCACTGCAACCACGATTGTTACTTTGCAAAAAGTAGACCAGTTGAAAGTAGACTTTACCTTACCAGAAGTGTATCAAAATTATATCAAAGTAGGCAAGAAAGTAACGGTAGAAAGCATCGCTAATCCGGGAGTAAAAATGACTGCAACCATTTCGGCTATTGAGCCACAGATCATTGCGACAACTAGAAATATTAAAGTACGTGCAAATTTACAAGGCAAATTATTACCTGGCGCTTATACAAAAGTATTCCTTGGGGAAAACCAACAAAAGCCAAGTATTTTGGTGCCATCTAATGTAATCATTCCTGATTCTAAAGTGAAGCAACTTGTGGTTGTAAAAGAGGGCAAGGCAAAATTCATCAATGTGGAGACGGGTTATCGAACTGCCTCTGCTGTTGAAATTACATCTGGCCTTCAAATAGGCGATAGTCTTATTGTTGCCGGAATGCTTTTTGTAAGAGACGGAAGTGATTTAAAAATCGGGAAGACATTGCCACTTGCTGACATTATCAAGTAGGCTCACAATTAATACATTATTTAGATGAATATATCTGAACTCTCGTTAAAACGTCCAGTGCTAGCCACTGTGATGAATATTGCGATTATCATTTTTGGTTTGGTAGGTTATTCTTTCTTGGCTTTAAGAGAATATCCCGCGATTGACCCACCGATTGTTTCCGTGCAAACGTCTTATACCGGAGCCAATTCTGAAGTCATTCAAAGTCAAATCACAGAGCCATTGGAAAAAGCAATCAATGGTATACCCGGAATTCGTACGATCAATTCTTCAAGTTCGGTTGGAAATTCAAACATCACAGTTGAATTCAACTTAGGGGTGAATTTAGAAACTGCTGCCAATGACGTGAGAGATAAAGTAGCACAAGCAGTTAGAAGTTTACCAGAAGATATCAATAATCCGCCTGTAGTATCCAAGGCGGATGCCAATGCGGATTTTATCATCATGCTTACCCTTAGAAGTAAAACAAAGGGTTTGCTAGAACTGACAGAATACGCTGAAAATGTTTTGCAACAAAGGTTTCAGACGATTGACGAAGTAAGTAGTGTCAATGTGCGTGGAAAAAGAATGGCCATGCGCATTTTCCCGAATACAGATTTATTAAATGCATTTGGTATTGCTTTCAATGATATTCAAACAGCATTGAATAAAGAAAATGTGGAGCTGCCTGCTGGTCGTATTTATGGCAACAAATCAGAATTCATCATTCGTACTTTAGGAAGATTGTCTACAGAAGTTGATTTTAGAAATATTATTATCAAGCAAGATGTTTCTGGCATTGTAAGATTAGGAGATATCGCAAGAGTAGAACTTGGTCCAGAACAAGAAGATCAAGGTACTTATTTCAATGGAGTACCCGTTGTGATGTTGTCTATCTCTCCACAGCCAGGGGCAAATCAAATTAATATCGCAGATGAATTTTATAAAAGATTAGAGCAAGTAAAAGCGCAAAATAAATCTGATATCGAATTTTTTATTCCAATTGACAATACAATCAATGTTCGACGCGCGCTTTCCGAGGTGAAAGAAACCATTGTGATTTCATTTGCCTTAGTTGTGTTGGTCATCTTCTTTTTCTTTAGAAACTGGTTAATTGCGATACGTCCTTTAATCGACATTCCAATTTCATTAATAGCCACGTTCTTTATCATGTATCTGGCTGGGTTCTCCATCAATGTATTGACTTTACTTGCTATTGTATTGGCGACAGGACTCGTGGTGGATGACGGAATTGTAGTCACCGAAAATATATTTAGAAAGCTAGAGGAAGGCCTTCCAATTAAAGAAGCTGCAAGAGAAGGGAGTAAAGAAATTTTCTTTGCTGTGGTGTCTACTTCTATTACACTCGCTGTCGTATTTATGCCTGTGATTTTCTTACAAGGTTTCGTGGGCTCATTATTTAAAGAATTTGGGGTTGTGGTAGCAGGAGCTGTTTTGGTTTCGGCATTTGTCTCTTTAACCATTACACCCGTTTTGAATGTATACCTTAACAGAAATGGCGGACAACATGGTAAATTCTATGAACGTACAGAGCCCTTTTTTAAAGGGATGGAACAGGGGTATAGAAATGGTCTAGCAAAATTCTTGCAAATTAGATGGATGGCATGGGTGATTGTAGGAATTTGCTTTGTTTTAATTTTCCTTGTTGGAAAAAATATTCAAAGTGAATTAGCGCCTATGGAAGATAAGAGTTCTGTCCGTATTTCCATGTCCTCGGCAGAGGGTACAAGTTATGAAGACTTAAGAACAGACTTGTTAAAGGCGATTCGTATTATGCAGGATTCCATACCCGAACACGCATTCACTTGGGGTAGTGTTCCAGGATGGGGTGGTGGCGGTGGCGGTGCTTCTGGAAGATTGGGCATGGTTGACATCAAAGACAGAACCAGAACCCAATCTGAAATTGCTGCAGATTTAAATAAAAAATTCAAGCGTTTTAAAAACGTTCGTATTTTTTCTGTCGAAGAACAAACTATTTCTGTAGGTATGATGTCTCGTGGTTCATTGCCAGTGCAGTTTATCATTCAAAATTTGGATTTCCAGAAAATCAGAAACGTGATTCCAGAGTTTTTAGAAGCAGCAAGAAAAGATAAAACTTTTCAGAATGTGGATGTCAATTTAAAGTTCAATAAACCAGAATTAGATTTGACAATTGATCGTATGCGTGCCAAAGATCTTGGCTTGTCTACTGCAGATATATCACAAGCTTTACAATCTGCGTTTAGTGGGGCACGTTCTGCTTATTTCATTATGAACGACCGTCAGTATGAAGTGATTACGCAAGTACCTAAATCGGATCGAAATACGCCTACTGATATTAGTAAAATTTACATTAGAAATAGTCGTGGGGAAAGCATACCAATTTCAAGTGTATTGACAATTGTAGAAAACAGCAATCCGCCTAATTTATACCATTACAATCGTTTTAATTCCGCTACGATTTCTGCTTCTTTGGCAGAAGGTAAAACAATCGGTGATGGGGTAAATGCAATGGAGCGTATTGCGAAAGAAAAATTAGACGAAAGCTTCCAAACTGCATTGAGTGGGCCTTCTAGAGATTTCAAAGAAAGCGCTTCAAACACATCTTATGCATTGTTATTGGCCTTGATTTTGATTTACTTAGTACTTGCTGCTCAGTTTGAAAGTTTTACAGATCCATTCATCATTATGCTTACTGTTCCTTTGGCCATTGCTGGAGCATTGATTTCACTTTGGATGTTCGATCAAACATTAAACATATTCTCGCAAATCGGTATCATCATGTTGATTGGGTTAGTGACCAAGAATGGTATCTTAATTGTGGAATTTGCGAATAAGAAAAGAGAAGCGGGCTTGTCTATCCGAGAGGCGGTATTAGAAGCAGCAGCTCAACGTTTAAGACCGATTTTAATGACCAGCTTAGCGACGGCACTTGGTGCATTGCCAATCGCCATTAGCTTAGGGGCAGCTGCCACTAGTAGAAAGCCTTTAGGTACGGTAGTCGTTGGGGGCTTAATGTTCTCATTGGTGTTAACACTATTTGTGATCCCTGCAGTGTACACTTATGTTTCTAGTAAGCATAAACGTCAGGTAGATTAATCTCAAAGTTGTAACTTGGTTCAATGAAACCAATTTATGCTTTTGCAATATTTTTCCTAGCGGCTTGTAATTTTTCAAATCAAACTGAAAAGTCACAGGCCGCTTGGTCGTTTAAGGAATTCGTTAAGCTGGATTCAGCCAATCCAATTTTGGTTCCAGATAGCACCTATTCCTTTGATTGTCCTATTCGCAATGAAAAAGTACAATGGCAGTCTAAAAACGTGCTCAATCCAACTGCTTTCGTTAAAGACGGCAAGGTCTATTTAGTATATCGTGCACAGGATAGTGCAATGACTTCTAGGTTGGGATTGGCCATAAGTGAAGATGGCATTCATTTTACAAAACAAGCAGCTCCTATCTTCTATCCAATGCAGGATAGTCTTAAGCAATACGAATGGAAAGGTGGTGTAGAAGATCCTAGAATCGTGACTACCCCTGAGGGCCATTATTTTTTAACCTACACCGCATATGACGGAAAGACTGCAAGACTTTGTTTTGCAATTTCTACGGACTTGAAAAACTGGCAAAAAATGGGACCAGTTTTAAAAAGTGAAAAATACATCAATGCTTGGTCTAAGTCTGGAGCGGTGGTGGTAGAGAAAGTAAATGATCAAATGGTTGCAAAAAAAATCAATGGACTTTATTGGATGTACTTTGGCGATACGGATTTATATATGGCTTTCTCCAAGGATTTAATACACTGGGAAGCGTTTGAAAATACAGAGTCTAAAAAACTATTTTCAGTATTGCATCCAAGACCAGGTTATTTTGATAGTCGTTTAGTTGAGCCTGGGCCATTTGCATTGTATACGCCAAAGGGGATTGTATTTATCTACAATAGCAGTAATGCGGCGAATGATGGCGACCCTGCTTTACCTAAATTCACGTATGCTGCCGGCCAAGCCTTGTTTGATATCAATGCGCCTTATAAGTTGATGGATAGAACCAATCAATATTTTATTTACCCTAACAAAGACTATGAGTTAGTAGGAGAAGTGAATAATGTTTGTTTTGTAGAAGGATTGGTATCCTTTAAAAATCAATGGTTCTTATATTATGGCACAGCCGATTCCAAGATTGGTGTGGCAATCGCCAAGCAATAGGCGCACTATTTTATTATTTTTTCTTGTATAAACTTAGCAGTTGCTTTTTCAACACTCAGTATGTCCTTTGACACAATCGGAGACGCCAATACGTGATTACCAGTGTTGGGCATGGCCATCGCTAATTTTAAATGAGCGGGGGTAGCAATTTGTCCCATCATTTTTTGAATGGCTCCTACCTTAACGACATTGTCTTGATGTGCTTCATCTTTATAATAATATAATGCTAGTGTAGGTTGATGGATCTTTTTGAAAGTCGCTTCTGTCATCGTTGCTTCTAATAAATTCTGTAATGCAACAACAGCTTCAATTCTATAATGGCTATTCCAATATTTAGGGTAATCTGGGTTTGTGTATTTTACATCTACATAATCACTTTTTAATACCGCTCTACCAATTTGCAATCCCCATGGATTATTTAATAAAGGAGCTGCTGGATTAAAGACTTCAACATTTGGGGAATACATAATTGATCCAGCAATTTCCGGATAACTAGCGGCTAATTGCAATGCCAATGTGCCACCAGTAGACGTACTCATTAAAATTACTTTTTTGCCAAGTTGCTTTCCAATGGCGTAGGCCATCTTTGCAGACTCCCAATAATTTTCGGCAGTCAGGTTCATTAAATCCTCCGTTGTATCAATGCCATGCTCCGCTAACCTCGCTAAATATAAATTACAATGAAATTGTTTAGCGATATTTCGGTGTACTGGATCTCCTTCCATTTGGCTTGCGCTAAATCCATGCAAATACACTATGGCATATTCAGTTTGCGTCTTATTACTATCAGCCCATATGATTTTAGCAGCATTGTTTGCTTTTATTTTGTGTGTTGATTCCATTTCTTCAACATATTGATCTAGTGCGTCGATATTGGCAACAGTCGGTAATATGTCGTTAAATACTGGTTTTGATGGCTGAGGTCCTAAAAAATAAATACCAATTAAAACAAAAATGGAAAGAATGACTATTTTTAGCAAACGCATAAGAGTATATTTATTTTAAAGCTACTTATTTTGGCTCCCTAAAAAAAATATTTTGCTTATCTTAAATAACTAAATTGCAGCTATGAATAAAGAAAGGTTTTTATCACTGGATGTATTTCGTGGCATGACAATCTGTTTAATGATTATTGTCAATACCCCAGGTGACCCATTGCATACATTTGCACCTTTCATGCATGCTAGCTGGCATGGATTTACTCCTACAGATTTAGTATTCCCCTCCTTTCTATTTGCTGCAGGTAACTCGCTCAGTTTTGTTTTACCAACCTTAGAGAAAGCCGGAAGAGCTAAAGTGTTGTATACTATTATTAAGCGTACCCTCATTTTATTTGCCCTTGGGTTTTTAATGTATTGGTTTCCATTTACAGGAGCCATACAGGATACTAGAATATTTGGCGTATTGCAACGTATTGCACTAGCATATGGATGTGCAGCCTTGATTGCACATTTTATGCATGAAAGAGTTGTGAAGGTGTTGACAGCAGTCATCTTATTGGCATACTGGTACATCGCAATGCATTATGGTCAATTAAATGACCCATTGAGTTTAACTGGAAATGCAGTTTTAAGGTTGGATCTATACCTGCTTGGTCCAAATCATTTATATCAAGGAGAGGGGATCGCATTCGACCCAGAAGGATTACTCAGCACATTGCCAGCCATAGTGAATGTATTGGTGGGCTTCATCATTGGTAATTTTGTAAGAACTAGTGGTAAAACCTATGAAGGATTGACCCATTTATTTATGTGGGGTGCTGGCTTTGTATTCTTAGCTTTTATGTGGCATTATCAATTTCCTATTAATAAGAAGCTTTGGACCAGTTCATTTGTGGTACTGACTATTGGATTGGATATGATCATCTTATCAACCATCATTTATAGGGTCGATTTACACCGACAACATCAATTTGCTCGATTTTTTGAAATTTTCGGCAAAAATCCGCTTGTTATTTATCTTTTTTCTGAGATTTTGCTCATTTCCTTGAACTTATTGAAGGGTCCAGGAAACGCTGGAAGCCTTTTTGACTGGGTTTATCAAGCTGGTTTTACCAATTTTAACCCATATTGGGGTTCTCTATTCTTCTCTATTTCCTTCATGTTGGTTTGCTGGTTATTGGGTTATATATTAGATAAATTTAAAATATATATCCGCATTTAAAGCGGAACGAGCCTTTTTTCCCAATTGTTTTTTTTAGGACTGTAAACGGCGTACCTTTGCACCCTCAAAACAGTACATGGAAATAAGAAACATCGCTATTATCGCGCACGTTGACCACGGTAAAACAACCTTGGTAGACAAAATTTTACACGCAACTAAAGTATTCAGAGACAACCAGGAGACTGGAGACTTGATCATGGATAGCAACGAGTTAGAGCGTGAAAGAGGAATCACTATCTTAAGTAAGAACGCTTCTGTAACATACAAAGGAGTAAAAATTAACGTTATCGATACCCCAGGTCACTCTGACTTTGGTGGTGAAGTTGAGCGTGTTTTGAAAATGGCAGATGGTGTTTGTTTGTTGGTGGATGCCTTTGAAGGCCCAATGCCACAGACACGTTTCGTTTTACAAAAGGCTTTACAATTGAATTTAAAACCAATTGTAATTATCAATAAAGTAGATAAAGAAAACTGTCGTCCTGATGAAGTACATGATGCAGTATTTGAATTGTTCTTCAACTTGGATGCGACAGAAGAGCAATTGAACTTCCCTACTTTCTATGGTAGTGGTAAGAATGGTTGGTTCAACGATAGTTTAACGCCATGCGATGATATCACTCCATTAATGGATGGTATCTTGAAGTTTGTTCCAGGTCCTGATGTGAAGGAAGGACATACACAAATGCAAATTACTTCATTAGACTATTCTACTTTCTTAGGTCGTATTGCGATTGGAAAAGTAGAAAGAGGTACCATTAAAGAAGGACAAAACATTGTGTTAGTGCAGGCTGACGGTAGCATCAAGAAAAACAAGGTTAAAGAATTATACGTATTTGAAGGAATGGGTAAGCGTAAAGTAACAGAAGTTGTTTCTGGTGATTTATGTGCTGTTGTTGGTTTAGAAGAATTCAACATTGGTGATACCATTGCTGATCCAGAAAATCCTGAAGCTTTACCAGTTATCAGTGTAGACGAACCTACAATGAGTATGACTTTCAGTATTAATAACTCTCCATTCTTTGGTAAAGAAGGTAAGTTTGTTACTTCTCGTCACATACGTGATCGTTTAATGAAAGAAACAGAAAAGAACTTAGCATTACGTGTTGAAGAAACAGATAGTGCGGATAGTTTCTTGGTTTATGG
>CALPLN020000014.1 GCA_943324415.2 Sediminibacterium ginsengisoli
TTGAACCAAAATTGGGTCTTGATAGTTTTTGACCTCAAAACTAAATCTCGCACTAGCTTGGACAGGATTAGGTGTGATGTTCAAATTTCGAAGCATCCTGTTTTTATTATTAGGCACTTCAATCCAAATGGTGTCTTTGGAGACATTCCCTAAGAGATCCCAAGCCTTAATGATTAACCTATGTTTCCCTTCCTCCAAAACTGGGAGTGGATACTGGATCATGCCCGACTGATACTGATTCAGATCATTCGTGAAAAAAGCATTCAAATTATAACTCACAGCGACCGTATCGTCTATGATTAATTTTAAATCGTGTCCTAATTCATTGCCAGATGAAAGGATGCCAGAACTATCTTTTAAGACTACCATTAAATTGGCCGGCGTAGTGACCCAATCTCCTGATTTAAAAAAAGGAGTATTGATATACGTGCTGATACTTGGACCAATTGTATCTAGCTTATTTTGCGAAGCTGAACCTTGAATATAGATAGATTGAAATTGCATGCTTGCATCTGCGGTATCGTTATAAGCATATAATTGTAATTTCAATGATGCCGTACTTGAATTTGGCATACTGACTGGCACTATAAAGCTGATTTCAAATTGGCCATTTTGCACTGTCGCCTTGCCTTTAAAAATGGACTGCTCTTGGGTTTCAACTTCAACAGCCTGACTTGTAGATTGATTGGCTAAAGTTTTTTTACGATTAGGCGCGTCCCATAAAATCATGTCCACCAATCCATTAAAGTTTTTCAATACTTTATTTTTTTCAGTCAAATTTCCTTTGATAGTATACGTTCCTCCAGCTTGTAAATAAATGGTATCTAGCCAGGGTGCCTGGTTCAAATCCGTACATTGTATTTGGTATTTAGGCTGTGCAATTTGCATTGCAGGATCGCCCATTAAACCAAACTTAAATGCATTTAAACGATCCCCGTTTTTACTAAAATTATACTGTTTTGCCGTTTGTAAAGCTTGCCCGATTGACTTGAAATTTCCACCCGAATTAGGCACTAACAATGCCTGCATAAATGCGTCATTGATTTGCTTATTACTATATGCAAAAACGAGTCTATTGGCAGCAACCAAAGCGATAATTCCTTTTTCATTTTGCATCAGTGCATCGAAGCCAATGGGCGAAACAGCAGGCTGATCATACGGGGCGAAGTCGCAAGAGGCCGTCACCATGATTGGCAATTTTCCAGCATTGTTCCATGACTGTATTTCTGTTTTAGAGATCACCGCCTCCTCTGATAAACGTAAATAGTTTCCATGGCCTGTATAATTCAATACCAATGTGCCAGCCTGAACTGACTCTTGAATTGCTTTATTGACTTCAGGATACGTTGCGCCAGTAAGGGTCTGACTCGCCTTAAATAAGTCTAGATATACTTTACGATGATTCCAATTGGTCGATTTGGCTTTCAAGTTTCCGACGATCTCCTCCGCATCTTGAAGATGTAAATTATAGTCTGCATCATCAGCAACCCAAGTTAATTGGTTTTGCCAAAGACCCATTTTTTTATTGGTTTGGTATTGGATTATTTTTTCAACTACTCTGTCTGCTTCGGCAGTCGTTCTCGCAGGTATCCTTCCTATGGCCAAACTAATAGAATCAATGGTTTGTGCAAATTGTATTTGATCTCCTGATGCTTGTATTGCATAAAAATCATCCGAACAATAGGAAGTTAAAATAGCATTAGATAGCTCACTAGTGTAGACAGGCAATTCTTTATTTAATTGAATTTTTTGAGTATTGAAATTACCCATACCCATTAATAAAACATACGCCGGCTTTGGTTGATTTTTTATCTTAGCCTGCTCAATCATATATTTTAAATAATTCCGAATCGCAATTGGAGAACTTTGCCCACTAGCCATTTCATTGAAAATCTGAATGGAATTAACTAGGCCAACTTTATACCCATTTTGCTTTTCATGAAATAATTTTAACGCTTTTGCGGTTTGGTAAAAATCAGGTGCAGCAATGATGATGTAATCGACTGGATTGACAGAGAAACTACTGTCATTGCTAATAAAACCTGCTAATTGAGCAGTCTTCATTTTATCTGTCTCAAAAACATAAAAATACTTGTGTGCACTATCCGTTGAACTGAATTTTGCAACCGAATTTTGACCTAATTGAACTGGCACAGCCAATGGTTGTAAGGGACTACTCAATTCCCATACTCTTGTTTGATTGCTGGCATTTTGTATTTCAAAAGCGACTCCTTGATCCTTTACATTGTTGTTGAAATAATCAAAGCCAAAATTGGTATTGCCCCAATAGCCAATCTTTCTTTGGCCGTGTAAAGCGATGTAATCAATCCATCCCGTGGAAGTAGTGGGTCCATTAAAATCTACTTGCACATCCATGTTAGTTAAGCTTTGTCCCGGCTTGACGAGTTTAGTTGCATCCAACCAAGTTGAAAGACTGTCGAATCTAATTTTATATGCATCGTCAAAAATAAAACCTGAAACAGGATTTATTTCAGTTGAACTTAAGCGTTGATTGTTTAATTTGACTGTAAAATTAGCGTTCGTTTGAAAAGTCGCTGCCGCCAATTGAGTTTGCACAACAATTGGCATGTCAAACTGCAATCCGTCCAAATTTAATGTGAATGACAATGAAGTCTTTTTACCGATACCTGTTCCCATTGGATCACCTAGCCATATTTTACCACTATTTAAAATGTTCAAACTGTCTTTCTCTATTAACCAATTTGCAGGATAATTTTGTACTAATTTAGAAGTTGCATTTACACTAGCATGACTTACTATTCTTTTTCCGTTTACTCCAACACGTAGAAAAAAATACAAAGAATCATTGCTCGTAATTTTTTGACGAATGGGCGCTTCAAAATCATTTGACTTCACCCATTGATATTTCCCTTGTGCATAAAATAGTAACTTATCTTGATCATCTAAAATTCCATCTCCACCATCTTGCATTTCAATAGCGATTTCTGTTAAACTATCTGGCAATCCGATCGGCACTTTTTCTTCTAGTTTCCCCAAGTCCATTCCATACAATTGGACTTGATTGGCATTAACTTTTCCAGTAAAACCTACTGCTTTTAATTGACTACCTGTTAACTGATAAACCCCCTCATTGGGTACGGCTATTTTAACCCAATTTCCTTTAGACAGCAAGCCCACCTGCCCCCATCCAGGAAGGGAACAGCAGCATCCGATTAAAAAAAATGTTAAAACGCCAAGTCTCATACCCTAAAATTAGGGTTTTACTAACATAAGAATCTATTTGCATTTGAATAAATGAGTGAAAAAGCAAGTATATTCGCAGAAGATTTTAACTCGAACTGATTAAACAAAACAGATGAATTTTATCAATAGTATATTATTATTTTTTGCGGTACTTTTTTTAGGCCCAAAAATGATTTCTCAATTTGAAAGTAATAACAGCAATAAAGTTGCATTTGCTACCAAAGATGACCCTTACGATAGCACCATTTTAATTAGAGGTGGCACTTTCGCAATGGGTATGAACCAGGAAAATATCATGGGCGACTGGAACAATAATTTGCGCAGAGTCACTGTGAGTTCTTTCAGAATTGACCAATACGAAGTAAGCAACAAACAGTATAGGAATTATATCAAATGGCTTGAACGTGTTTTTATTCCTTTAGGCAAAGATTCAATTGTTAAAGCAGCACTTCCTGACACTTTAGTTTGGAGAACAGACCTTGCCTATAACGAGCCAATGGTAGAAGGTTACTTTAGAAATAAAGCTTTCAATGATTATCCAGTTGTGGGTGTAAGCTGGGAGCAAGCCAATGCTTACTGCAGATGGAGAACAGATAGAGCAAATGAAAAAACCTTAATCAAATACGGCTTGATTGATCCAACTAAACCTTATATCGGCAAGATGGAAGCAAACAACACCCTTGTTGATAGCAATAAAAAAAGTACGCCAATCCCTTCTAAAGCAAAAGCAAAGAACAAAAATTTAGACGACTATGTGTTAATTCCTGACTTTAGATTGCCGACAGAAGCTGAATGGGAATATGCTGCGAAAGTATCTAGTGGCAAAAACTATATTTCTAATTTTAACAATCCAAAAGCAGGATCTAACTCTGGCACACCCAATGCGAGTATTGTTTCATCAGACTCTCCCTACCCTTGGAGCTCAAATGGAAATGACGGGTTAAGAAGTAATCCAACTGGAAAAATTAGCAAAAAAGAAAAAGACAACCGTGGCATGTTCATGGCCAACTTTAAAAACGGAAGCGGCGATTATATGGGTATGGTTGGATATGCCAATGATGGCGCTGGTTTCCCAAGCAAGATCAATAGCTTTTTACAAAATCCATTAGGCTTATATAATTTAAGTGGCAACGTGAACGAATGGGTAGCGGATATTTATCGCCCTATGAACAGCATCGATATGGATGATTTTAATCCATACAGAGGCAATAGTGTATTGGATGGTGACGATGCAAATACATCTAGTTACGAAACAGGGATCAATACCTTAATTTCAAATAAATCAAGAGTGTACAAAGGAGGAAGCTGGAGAGATCGTCCTTACTGGTTAAACCCTGGTACAAGAAGATATTTAGATCAAGATAAATCTACGAGCACCATTGGTTTTAGATGTGCTATTTCTGCATTCGGTATGGATACCCCAGATGCTAAAGAGGACCAACCTAATTTGTGGGAGAAAATCAAAAATATTTTTTAATGAATTTACGTATTGGATCTGGTATTGATTTTCATCAATTGGTAGAAGGTAGAGATTTGTGGATTGGTGGAATACACATACCCCACCACAAGGGCGCACTAGGACACAGTGACGCGGATGTTTTATTACATGCAATTTGCGATGCGCTCTTAGGTGCATTAAGCTTAGGAGATATTGGCACACATTTTCCCGATACAGACAACGCATTTAAGAACATTGACAGTAAGATATTATTACAAAGGACTTACGATTTAATTACTGCAGAGGGGTATCAAATTGTAAATATTGACGCCACACTTTGCTTGGAAGCACCAAAGATTAAACCTTATGTCATTGCTATGCAAGAATGCATTGCTGCTATTTTACATATTGGCAATAAAGATATTTCTATCAAAGCAACCACTACAGAAACAATGGGTTTCACAGGAAGAGAAGAAGGCCTTGTGGCCACTGCTTCTTGTTTATTGATGGCAAAAAGCTAAACCATACTCCTATGACGCTTGGATCAATCGAAGAATTATATCAAATTTATAATGCACATCCTTCAGTAGTCACTGATACTAGAAAACTTAAATTAGGAGATCTCTACTTTGCTTTGAAAGGGCCCAATTTCAATGGCAATATTTTTGCACTTGCTGCATTGGAAGCTGGAGCAAGCTATGCTATAGTTGACGAAGAGATTCCATTCGGAGATGCTATTCAAGATAGACTCATACAAGTCAAAGATGTACTAACGACTTTACAAGCATTAGCAAAATACCATCGACAACAATTCAATATTCCATTCTTAGCAATAACAGGCAGTAACGGAAAGACCACCACAAAAGAATTAGTTTTCGCAGTACTTGCAAGTTATTTTAAGACCTATACTACGCAAGGAAATTTAAACAACCATATTGGTGTTCCCCTTACAATATTAAGCATCCCAAAAGACGCAGAAGTAGCTGTCATTGAAATGGGCGCCAACCACCAAAAAGAAATCGAAAGTTATTGTTCTTATACCCTACCTACACACGGCATGATCACTAATTGTGGTAAAGCACATCTAGAAGGATTTGGATCAGAAGAAGGTGTTAAAAAAGGCAAAGGCGAATTGTACGATTTTTTAAGAACCAATAATGGTACTGCATTCATCATGGAAGACTATGACTATTTGCAAACCATGTCTCAAGGGATCCCCCATCTAATTGGTTATGGCCAACACAGCGGACACATTCAAGGAGAAGCGATTGATCAAGAGGGTATGTTGACCGTGAAAATAAATAAAGGCATCGAGATAGATCAAATACAGACGCACTTAGTGGGTAATTACAATTTGCCAAACGTATTGGCTGCTGTCACCATTGGACAATATTTTAAAGTACCCAATGAGAAAATTAAAGCAGCCATAGAAGAATATACACCAACCAATAGTCGCTCTCAATTATTGCATTGGAAAAATAATGAAGTGATTTTAGATGCTTACAATGCAAATCCTTCGAGTATGAAACTAGCAGTGGAGAATTTTGCCAAACTTCATAAAGCCAATAAAATTGTTTGTCTTGGTGGAATGAGAGAATTAGGTGCGGATACTTTAATGGAACACCAAATGCTCATTGATCAATTGAAACAATCTGCTTGGGAACAAGTTTTATTAGTGGGCGAAGAGTTTAAAGCTTGCATGCATACTTATCGTTATTTTGATACGGTTCAAGAAGCTAAGCAGTGGCTTCAAGCGCAACAATACAGCGGTCATACCCTACTGATCAAGGGTTCTAGAGGGATCCAAATGGAGCAATTGATAGCTCCTTAATTTTCGATACCTTTGCAGTATGAAAAAAAGCTACCTATACAGCACATTAGCTAATAAATGTCCAAGATGTAGAGAAGGTGCCCTATTTACTTCAACCAATGCCTACGACCTTTCTAATATCACTAAAATGAATGATCACTGCCCAGTTTGTGGTCAACAAACTGAAATTGAAGTGGGATTTTATTACGGTACTGGCTATGTGAGTTATGCTTTAACTGTAGCTTATTTTGTTTCTATGTTTGTCGCATGGAAAGTATTAATTGGCATGACCTGGGAATTGGATGACAACAGGATGTTTTATTGGTTAGGCACCACCATCGTTTTATTGATTTTAATTCAACCTATCTTGATGCGTCTATCTCGATCTATTTGGCTGGGTTGGTTTGTCCCTTATAATAAAAATTGGAAAAATGACCCATTGGAATACAATGAGCGCATGGATGAGAATAGAAAAGAGATCTAAATAAATAAACCAATTATTTATTTTACATTTGCAATCCTATAGAGAGGTGTCCGAGTGGTTTAAGGAGCACGCTTGGAAAGCGTGTATACGGCAACGTATCGGGGGTTCGAATCCCTTCCTCTCTGCAAAGCCTGTCACGAAAGTGATAGGCTTTTGTACTTCAAGGATGCGTCACAAGCTCGCTTGTGTAAGCAGACGAGAAGTGCAAAAGACAGAAGCAAACGAAGTTTGTTTCTGAAAGGCTTTGATAAAAGAGAACTCTGTGGGATGACGGCGCAGCCGGCTATCCTAGTTTGTTTCTGAAAGGCTTTGATAAAAGAGAACTTAAAGTCCAAATAATCTTTCTGCATTGCTGGTTGTGATTGCAGCAATTTCATGCAAAGGCAAGGACTTAATTTCTGCCAATTTCTTTGCCACTTCCAACATATAAGCAGGCTCATTGGTTTTTCCACGATAAGGCACAGGGGCTAAATAAGGCGCATCTGTTTCTAATACTAAAAACTCCATCGGTATCTCTTTGATGGCTTCCGCAACGCCCGCATTCTTATAGGTCAACACGCCCCCAAGTCCTAAATGGAAACCCATCCCAATAATTTGTTCAGCAGATTCTTTGCTGCCACTGAAACAATGGAATACCCCACGCAACCCTTTTTTTGCAAATGGTTTGACTGCTTCAATCGTTTCTCCCATAGCATTTCTTGTATGAATCGCAATAGGTAAATGCAGATCAAGGGCCCATTGCATTTGTGTTTCAAAAACAAAATGCTGTTCTTTTGAAAAAGTTGTCTCCCAATAAAAATCTAATCCTATTTCACCTATGGCTATGAATTTTCTTTTTGCAATCCATTCTTCTACCAGCCTTAATTCTGCTTTGTAATTTTCTTTAACATAACAAGGATGCAAACCCATCATGGCAATACAATGATCAGGGAATTGTTGTTCCACTTGCAGCATCGCATCCAAAGAGGCACTATCGATCGCGGGCATTAGCATTTTTTCTACTCCAGCTGATATAGCATTTTTTATAACTATTTCAATATCTGTGGTCAATTCAGCAGCATAAACATGTGCGTGTGTATCTATAAAATGCATAATCAACTGGTTTAAAGCACAAAAAAAGCACTTTTTTAATGAATCACATACTAAAAGGCTTCATTTATGCGTTTATGAATAAAAATTACTAACCCATCCCTTCATTGGATGTAAACTTTGTTTTTTATAGGGTACGGATTATACAGGCCGGGGTTTCTACCCTGGCCTTTTTTGTGCGCATTACAATGCTTTAAATTGATACCCTAGGTTGGAAAAATGCAACAATACTTTTGGCAAAGCAATGCGCAATCGATCCATCGCTTTTGCACTATCATGAAATACAATAATGGATCCAGGTGCAGCATGTCGTATCACATTTGCCGCGCAATCATCACCAGAAATAGTCGTATCAAAATCACCACTCAACACATCCCACATCACGATATTTTGAGGCAACTCTATTCTTTTACGCAATGCTTTAATTTGTCCGAAACGAATCCTGCCATATGGAGGTCTAAATAGATTAGACACGATATATTTTTGGGCTGCTTCTATTTCTTCCAAATACGCAGTTGTCGTATTTTTCCATCCATTCATATGATGCTGTGTATGGTTGCCAACTGCATGATGGTCGTCAAGTATTGCATCATAAATTGCAGGATACATTTGAACGTTTTTACCGATACAAAAAAAGCTTGCCTTCGCATGATAGTTGGCCAACTGCTCTAAGACAAATGGCGTTGCTTCTGGGTGAGGACCATCGTCAAAACTTAAATAAAGTACCTTTTCTTGAGTGGGCATCCGCCAGGTACAAGACCTGTAAATTAGGCGCAGCCAAAAAGGTGTTTTAATCAAATACATACTCAAAGATAAATGGTTCTTTTGCCTGTTTGCAACTTATCTTTGTAAAAATAAATTGCACATGGAAAATTCGGCCGATCAAATGGTAAGAGTCAGGTTCGCACCCTCTCCCACCGGTGGTTTACACTTAGGTGGCGTACGTACTGTTTTATTTAATTATTTATTTGCAAAAAAATACAATGGTCAATTTATTTTAAGAATTGAGGATACCGATCAGTCTCGTTTTGTTGCAGGAGCTGAGCAGTATATATTAGATACACTTGCATGGTGTGGATTAACCCCAGATGAAAGTCCTATTCATGGTGGTGCTTATGGCCCTTATCGTCAGAGTGAAAGAAAGCCCATGTACAAGCAATATGCATCACAATTGATTGAACAAGGCAATGCCTATTATGCATTTGACAGTTCCGAAGAATTGGATGCAATTAGAAAAGAAATTCCAAATTTTCAATACAATCGCGCTACTAGAATGAGTATGAAAAACTCAATGAGTTTACCTGCTGCTGAAGTAGCTCGTTTACTCAGTGAAAACACGCCTTATGTTGTGCGTATCAATATGCCAGATGCTGAGGAATTGGTTTTTGAAGATTTAATACGTGGCGAAGTGAAATTTGACACGAGTATGGTGGATGATAAAGTACTATTGAAAAACGACGGTATGCC
Organism: Sediminibacterium ginsengisoli; assembly: GCA_943324415.2. Lineage (GTDB taxonomy): Bacteria > Bacteroidota > Bacteroidia > Chitinophagales > Chitinophagaceae > Sediminibacterium > Sediminibacterium ginsengisoli_C. The sequence continues at coordinate 9,514 of CALPLN020000014.1, forward strand.
AACCTATCATTTAGCTGTTGTAGTAGATGATTTTTTAATGAAAATTACACATGCATTCAGAGGAGAAGAATGGTTGCCTAGTGCACCAGTACATATATTAGTTTGGAAAAATTTATTCGGATTGGATCAAATGCCAAAGTGGGCGCATCTTCCATTGATTTTAAAACCTGACGGAAATGGCAAACTAAGTAAACGTGATGGAGACCGTTTAGGCTTTCCTGTTTTCGCGATGGATTGGACAGATCCAAATAGCAATGAAACAACGACTGGATTTAAAGAAAGAGGTTTTTTACCAGAAGCGTTTGTAAACTTATTAGCGATGTTAGGATGGAATGACGGAACAGATCAGGAAATATTTTCTTTACCCACTTTGATTGAAAAATTTAGTTTAGAGAGAGTCCATAAAGGCGGTGCAAAGTTTGATTATGAAAAAGCAAAATGGTTTAACCAAGAGTGGATTAAGCAATCCGACAATGCTTATTTAGCCAACTTGGTAGCCCCCTATTTTGAAGCGGCTAAAATTGAAATTCACGAACCAAGTTATTTAGTGAAAGTAATTGGACTCGTGAAAGAACGTTGTCAATTATTGACTGACTTTATTCCTCAATCTGCTTTTTTCTTTACAGCCCCAACCGAAGTAGATACTGCTTCTATCCTTCCAAAATGGGATGCACCAAAAGCCGCTTTCTTTACAGCACTTATAGACGCTTATGCCCATCAAGCAGTACCCAATGATGCAACTAATTTAGAAGCACATTTTAAAACATTAGCAACAGAACAAGGCCTTAAACCAGGTGATTTAATGTTGCCATTTAGGATCATGTTAGTTGGTGGCAAGTTTGGACCAGGTGTATTTGATATCGTGGCCAATATTGAAACCAAAGACGCCGCAAATCGTATCCAATACTGTTTGGATTTGTTGTCAAAAAAATAATGTAAATTGTAGTAGATGCATACAGAAAGACCCATAAGAGTATTGGTAGCTAAAGTTGGCTTAGACGGACATGATCGTGGCGCTAAGGTGATTGCTACAGCATTAAGAGATGCGGGAATGGAAGTGATTTATACCGGCCTAAGACAAAGTCCAGAGATGGTGGTTCAAGCTGCATTGCAAGAGGATGTTGACGCAATAGGTATTAGTATTCTATCGGGCGCGCACATGACGGTGTTCCCGAAAGTGTACCAATTGATGCAAGAGAAAGGATTGAAAGATGTCCTACTTACTGGTGGTGGTATTATCCCAGATGAAGACAATCAACAATTACAAGATATGGGTATTGGTCATTTATTTGCACCAGGTACCAACACCACTGATATCGCAGCTTATATCAGAACATGGGTGGCTGCAAACAGAAAGTCCTAATAGAAAGTTCCAATTTCTTTCAACCATAAAATTACCAGCTATGTCTTTTCAAACTTTGTTTACAAAAATGGAAGATCATACTCTGATCATCACCATCAATCGTCCTGAGAAATTAAATGCATTGAACCAACAAGTCATGCAAGATTTAGATGCTGTGTTTGAACGTGTCTATAAATTTCCAGAAATTAAATCGGTCGTGATTACAGGTTCTGGACTAAAAAGTTTTGTAGCTGGAGCAGATATCAAAGAATTTCAAGCTTTATCTAAAGCCGAAGCAACCGCATTAGCTAAAAGAGGTCAGGATGTGTTCTTTAAAATTGAGCACTCCCCTAAACCGGTGATTGCATGTGTGAATGGTTTTGCATTAGGAGGCGGATGTGAGCTTGCGATGAGCTGTCATTTCATCATTGCCTCTGACAATGCCCTCTTTGGACAGCCAGAAGTAAACCTAGGTATCATGGTGGGATATGGAGGCTCTCAAAGATTGACTCAAAAATTAGGCAAAGCAAGGGCAATGGAATTGGTCATTACAGGTAACAATATCAATGCTGAACAAGCATTGCAATATGGCCTTGTCAACTATGTTGTTCCTCAAACCGAATTGCTAGACAAGGCATTCTCTTTATTGGCTGCAGCACATAACAAAGCCCCTTTGGCCATAGCCAACTCTATCAAGGCGGTGAATGCTGCATGGGACGAGTCTGTGAATGGATTTGAAGTAGAAGCCAACTTATTCGGAGATTGCTTCATCACCGCAGATTGCAAAGAAGGCATTCAAGCCTTTATTGAAAAAAGAAAACCTCATTTTACAGGGCATTAATCCCCTCTATTTTGTGTTTAATTCTCCCTCCTGTCTTACCTTTGCGGTATTAAAACTGCAAGTATGGAATACAGAATTGAGAAAGACACGATGGGTGAAGTAAATGTACCCGCTCATGTTTATTGGGGCGCACAGACACAAAGAAGTATCGAAAATTTTAAAATTGCACAGGACATCAACAAGATGCCTAAAGAAATTATTAAAGCTTTTGCCTACTTGAAAAAAGCTGCTGCATTAACCAATTTTGATGCAGGTGTATTGCCCAAAGAAAAATGTGACTTAATTGGTCAAGTTTGTGATGAAATTCTTGCAGGCAAATTAGATGATCAATTCCCATTGGTCGTATGGCAAACAGGAAGTGGTACGCAAAGTAATATGAATGTGAACGAAGTCATTGCTTATCGCGGACACGTGCTTCAAGGTGGAAGCTTAACCGATAAAGAAAAGTTCCTACATCCCAACGACGACGTGAATAAATCACAGTCTTCTAACGATACGTTCCCAACTGCAATGCATATTGCAGCATACCAAATTTTAAAAGAAGTGACCATTCCAGGAATCACTACTTTAAAAAATACTTTGGATGCAAAGAGTGCAGCTTATATGCATATTGTTAAAATTGGTCGTACCCATTTTATGGATGCCACTCCTTTGACAGTAGGACAAGAAATTAGTGGCTATGCAAGTCAGTTAAAGCATGGATTAAAAGCCATTCACAATACATTAGATCATTTAAGTGAATTGGCATTGGGCGGAACTGCTGTTGGAACAGGCATCAATACACCAAAAGGTTACTCTGAAACTGTTGCAAAACATATTGCCAATCTTACAGGGTTGCCATTTGTGACTGCAGAAAATAAATTTGAAGCATTGGCTGCGCACGATGCAATCGTAGAATCACACGGTGCTTTAAAAACAGTTGCAGTAAGTTTAATGAAGATTGCCAATGATGTGCGTATGCTGTCTTCTGGACCACGCTCAGGCATTGGTGAAATCTTTATCCCAGACAACGAGCCAGGTTCTTCTATCATGCCAGGCAAAGTGAATCCAACTCAATCAGAAGCCTTGACTATGATTGCTGCACAAGTTATGGGAAATGATGTGGCGATCAATGTGGGCGGATCAATGGGACATTTTGAATTAAACGTATTCAAGCCTGTCATGATCTTTAACTTCTTACACAGTGCAAGATTGATTGGTGACGGATGTATCAGCTTCAATGACAAATGCGCCATCGGTATAGAACCCATCGAAGCCAATATCAACAAGCATGTAAACAATAGCTTGATGTTAGTGACTTCATTGAATACAAAGATTGGTTATTATAAGTCTGCAGAGATTGCACAAAAAGCACATAAAGAAGGTACTACATTAAAAGAAATGGCGGTGAAATTAGGCTATGTTACCCCTGAAGAATTTGATGCATGGGTGATTCCTAAAGATATGGTAGGACTATAACGCCTAAATTGATGTATCAACCTATTATTAGAAAAATATACTATTCCGTAGCGAACATTCGAGCAAAGCGAGCTGAGAGCCAAGGAATAGGTATATTTTCTAATAATTATGTTTGATTTGAGAATTTAATACACTCTTTCTCCATTGGAGTAAGTCTTCAATACTTTAATGTGGAGTACACTATCTGTCGGCACTTTCATTAAGTCTTTATCCAATAAGATAAAATCTGCCTTCTTCCCTACTTCAATAGAGCCCACTTGCTTTTCCATTCTATTTGCTTTTGCAGCCCAGATGGTCATACCACGGATGGTTTGCTCGCGAGTTAATGCATTCTCCATTTGAAATCCGCCTGCAGGAAATCCTTTTGCATCTTGTCTTGCAACAGCAGCTAAAAATGTTTTAAAAGGATTGATTTCTTCTACAGGGAAGTCGGTACCCAATGGCAACCAACCATTCTGCTTTAATAATTGCTGAAATGCATATCCCCCTTTCAATCGCTCTGCACCTAAACGGTCTCCAGCCCAATACATATCACTTGTAGCATGCGTTGGTTGTACAGAAGGGATAATGCTATACTTGCCAAAATAATCGAAATCGATAGGATTCAAAATTTGTGCATGTTCAACACGCCATCTTTTATCATTCTTCCCTTTTAAATATTTTTCATAGACTTTCAATACCACTCTATTCGCACTATCACCAATAGCATGTGTACACATTTGAAAATCTGTGTTGATTAATTTTGCAGCAACAGAATCAAAATGGGCTTGACTACTTAATAAAAATCCACCCCAACCTGGTTGATCACTATAATGTGACAATAACGCTGCACCTCTAGAACCCAATGCACCATCTCCGTATACCTTTACGCCTTTCACCATCAAACGATCCGTAGTGTAACCTCCATTGGTGAAATAAGAAGAAGTGTAGGAGCTTGGCTTATCACTCAACATCACATACAAACGCATTTTTAAATCATTGCTTTTTTGCAAAGCGTCAATCATATCGATGTCATTTGGACTTAATCCACAATCTGTAATGGTGGTTAATCCGGTAGCAAAACAATTTTTCTGTGCTGCTGTCAACCAGTTTTTATAATCTTGTTTTGTAGCTGCTGGAACATTTCTTTCCACGATACCCACTGCATTGTCTATTAACAAACCAGTCAGCTTTCCACCTGCCACCACAAAATCTCCCCCCTCCATGCTTTGACCTGCTTTGACACCAGCAATTGCTAAGGCTTTATCATTGGCAATACTTGCATGGCCATCCACACGTTCTAATAACACTGGACGATCAGGAAATAAAGCGTTTAATTCCGCGTTGGTTGGGAATGCTTTGCCAGGGAATCTATTTTGATCCCATCCTCTTCCACGAATCCATCCATTACCTGGATGCGTTGCCACAAAATCTTGTACACGTTGTAAGACTTCCTCCCATGAATTCGCAAACATTAAATCTACTGCATATAAGGATTGTCCATAACCCAAAAAATGCGCGTGTGCATCCACAAATCCTGGATAGACCGAAGCGCCCTTTGCATCCACAACACTATCTGCTTGGTAAGTTTTTAAAATATCGTCATTGCTGCCAACTGCAACTATCTTCCCATCTTGTATCGCCATTGCCTCTGCCACTGCAAAGGAATCATTCACCGTATAAATTTGTGCATGGTGCACGACTAAGTCCACTCTTTGGTTAATACATGAACTACATAAAAAAACAATAGCAATTGCAAATAACTGTCGCATAGGATTTATTTAGAAACTAAAAATAAGGAAATAAACTAGAATCAAATCAGGAACCTAGATAAGTGTTGATTAGTTCAACAACTCACATGGTTTTAATCCTGTATGCTTTTTGAAAGCTGCAGAGAAATGGGAAATGGATGAATAACCTAATAAAGCAGACACATCCGTTACACTTAGAGATTTCTCATACAACAGATATTTAGCGTGCTCCATTCTTTGTTGTTGGTAGAAATCAAAAATGGTGGTACCAAATACTTCTTTAAAGCCTTTCTTTAAATAGCATTCATTCATGGCTACTTTACGGCTCAATTCCTTAATGGTAATTGGATCTCCAATATGTTGTAATAAAATTTCTCTTGCTAAATAGATACTTTCTTTACCGCGATCATCCGATAAAAATTTACAAGCAAAGCCTTCTTCCTTCTCGTCCACAATGCACTCTAAGCTGAATAATAACAGCTCATGGATCTTTGCATTGATAAATATATTTTCTAAAGAGCCGGTATAACTATAGTTCAATAAAGAATCCAATGTGCCGCGCTTACGCATACACAGAGGGAAAGTTTTCACAAATGCATTTGGATGTTTAAAGGCCAACACTTCATCCTTACGATTGTTCAATTTTACATTGTGTACAAACTGATGTAAAAAAGTAGATGTAAAATGGAAGGAGAAAACGTCTACTGTCCTCAATGGACCAGCACAATCATCGGTAGGTACTTGATTGCAATTGCCGCACAATTTATTTTCACAATAACGATTCCCAGAAATACAAAATCTTAACTCTAAGTAATTGTCAGTTGGACTTGTTGCATTGTAATGATAAATGAACATGCCAGTATCCTCTAAATCGGCTGGGGATTGAGCTAAATATCGATTGATTTTATATTGTGTAGAACCAGGGATGAGCTGCTCTTTATGGTACAACATAGCCATGCCAGCAAAGCCATTTGGCTGGTTAACTTGTTTTAATATATCGTTGGCTACCATCATTGAACTGCAAATTTAAACTATAAACAACAAATGAGGTAAAAAGGTTCATTTTATGACTTTAAAATGACGTGAAATAAGCCCCAAATTTTGACCCTGTTTAAGAAAATTCAAAGACCTCGATATTCCTTTTTTAAAATCGATTTAAAGGCCATTTTTAGCCTTATTTTCGGCAGCTAGGCAAAATGCTACGTTGCACTGATGGGGATAACTATTAAGGCTTTACGAGGCGGAAAAAGGCTTAAATTTTCTTAAGTTTGTATGCGTTCAAAACGCCCCTATAAAACAAAAAATTCGTACTGTTTATGTCAGAAGATTTACAACACCCAGATTCGGCCGAGAACAAGAACTATGGCGCCGATAGCATCCAGGTATTAGAAGGCTTAGAAGCCGTAAGAAAACGCCCTGCCATGTATATTGGCGACGTGGGCATGAAAGGATTACACCACTTAGTGTATGAGGTAGTAGACAACTCCATTGATGAAGCATTGGCAGGCTACTGTTCTCATATCGAAGTCGCTATCCATACAGATAATTCAATTAGCGTTCAAGACAATGGTCGTGGTATTCCAACTGCGATGCATACCAAAGAAAAAAAGTCTGCATTAGAGGTTGTAATGACCGTGCTACACGCAGGAGGTAAGTTTGATAAAAATACCTACAAAGTATCCGGTGGATTGCACGGTGTGGGTGTGAGTTGCGTGAACGCATTGAGTACTAAATTATTGGTAACCGTTGAGCGTGAAGGCAAAATATTCGAACAAGAATACTGTATTGGTGCACCAAAATATGCAGTAAGAGAGGCAGGTATAAGTGATAAAACTGGTACTAGAGTTCATTTCTGGCCTGATGCAACCATCTTCCAGGAAACGGTGTACCGCAAAGAAATCCTGGAAGGTCGTTTACGTGAATTGTCCTATTTGAATAAGCGCATTAGCATTACTTTGACCGATTTAAGAGAATTGGATGAAGCAGGTGCGCCTTATGTGAATCATTTTTATAGTGAAGGTGGTATCATTGAATTCGTACAAATGTTGGATAAGAATGGTAATAGAAACCCCATCATTGCAGCGCCTTTGTATGTAGAAGGATTAGACGAAGCTTCTAATGTCATGGTAGAAGTGGCATTGACTTACAATGATGATTTTAAGGAAAACATTTTCTCTTATGTAAACAATATCAACACCATTGAAGGTGGTACACACGTAACTGGTTTTAGAACTGCCTTAACACGTGTATTTAAAAGTTACGGCGACAAAGAAGGCTTATTTGAAAAAGCAAAAGTGACTGTAGAAGGAGATGACTTTAGAGAAGGATTAAGCGCCATCATCTCTGTAAAAGTACCTGAACCACAATTTGAAGGACAAACAAAAACTAAATTAGGAAATAGCGAAGTAAGTGGTGTAGTTCAAACTACAGTTGCTCGTGCCTTAGAAGCCTATTTGGAAGAGAACCCGAAGGAAGCGAAATATGTTATTTCTAAAATCGTCCTTGCGGCTCAAGCCCGCGTCGCTGCTAAGAAAGCACGTGATATGGTGCAAAGAAAAACGGTGTTGTCTGGCGGTGGATTACCTGGTAAATTAGCTGACTGTTCTGAGCGTGATCCTGAAAGATGTGAGTTATACCTTGTCGAGGGAGACTCTGCGGGTGGAACTGCTAAACAAGGTCGTGAAAGATCTTTCCAAGCGATCCTTCCTTTACGTGGTAAAATATTGAACGTAGAAAAAGCAATGGAACATAAGATCTATGAAAACGAAGAGATCAGAAATATGTACACTGCATTGGGTGTAACAGTTGGAACTCCAGAAGATCCAAAAGCATTGAACATTGTTAAATTGCGTTACCACAAATTGATCATCATGACCGATGCCGATGTGGATGGATCGCATATCGCCACATTGATACTTACATTCATATTTAGATATATGAAAGAACTAGTACAAAATGGGTATGTCTATATTGCTCAACCTCCTTTGTATTTAGTTAAAAAAGGTAAGGAACAAGAATATGCCTACAGCGATGAGCAAAGAAAAGACTTAGTACAAAAATTAGGCGGTGGAAATGATAGTTCAGTGACGATTCAACGATATAAGGGTCTGGGTGAAATGAACGCAGATCAATTATGGGAAACCACCATGGATCCATCTAGAAGAACACTTAAACAAGTGACCATTGATAGCGCTGCTGAGGCGGATAGAATCTTCAGTATGTTGATGGGTGACGAAGTGGCTCCTAGAAGGGAATTCATTGAATCTCATGCGAAATATGCTAAAATTGACGTTTAAGGGCCTCAATTGAGGGGAATTTATAAACATTTAACAAAAAAACGTATAATTCAAACCTTGCATATCAATAAATAAACTACTTTCAATAAGCATTTTAATAATTAAAATATATACAAAATGGACACTTCAAAAATGATCAAAGCATATTGCTTGAAAACAAAAGAAAAAAACGTACCAATGCATGATGCTGTCATCACAAAAACCGTTAAAGGCGGTTATATGGCTGGCGGTCACGATGGTAAAGGAAATAAAATGGCAGCTATCATGAGCGAAACAAATGCTTTAAAAGCAATCGCTGATGGTGTAGCTACAAAGGGATTTTAATTTTATAAGGCCCCTTTTAGAAATTTAAGGGGCCTTGTAAAATTCTCTAATTTTTTTTCGAGGCACCCTATAAACGAGTGCCTCGATTTATTTTAATGACTTTTCATTTGTCTCCTACTCTTTTGAGTGGGCTTTTTTATGCCTCACCAATCACTCCGTGATGGATTTTTGTTAAGGTCGTAAAGCAATGCTCCATACTCTTGATATCTTTAATGATCAAGATAAAGGTCTTTCCTACTTGCTTAAAATGCGCGTTATTCATTGCAGTTTGCGTGAAACTTAAAAGGCCTTTAAAAATTGCACTTTCAAAATAAGGGGAATCTGGTCGATTGATAAAGAAGCATCTTAAGGTCTCCTCCTTAAGTGTCATTTTTTCAAATCCCAAGGCCATTGCCAAACGCCTTGACTGAATGGTAGTGAAAAGAGCCGACACCTGTTTTGGCATTGGCCCAAAACGATCTATTAACTCCAATTTCATCGCATCTAGTTCAGTATCATCAGCAGACTGATCCAATCTGGTGTACAATGAAAGTCTTTCTCCAATGCTTTCTACATATACATCTGGAATCATGATTTCTAAGTCTGTGTCAATGGTACAGTCTTGTACAAAATCATCCTGTTTACTGATTTCTTCTACAAATAAATCTTTGAAATCGGAACGCTTTAATTCACGCACCGCTTCTGCCAATATTTTTTGATACATTTCAAAACCAATCTCAGCCATAAATCCGCTTTGCTCTCCACCCAATAAGTTACCTGCACCTCGGATATCTAAATCACGCATTGCAATTTGAAAACCAGAACCCAACTCACTAAACTGTTCTAAAGTTTGTAAACGCTTACGAGAGTCATCCGGCAATGTCGTCATTGGCGGTGCCAATAAATAACAGAACGCTTTTTTATTGCTACGACCCACCCTTCCTCTTAATTGGTGTAAGTCACTCAATCCAAATTGATGTGCGTTGTTAATGATAATCGTGTTTACATTCGGTATATCCACCCCACTCTCCACAATATTGGTACAAACCAATACATCATATCTACGTTCAATAAAATCGAATATTTTTTCTTCTAGTTGATGGCCTTCCAATTGTCCATGTGCAAAGCCGATACTTAAATCAGGACAAAGCTTTTGAATCATTGCACACATTTCTGCCAAGCCCTGAACCCTGTTGTGGATAAAGAACACCTGCCCGCCTCTTTCAGTTTCAAAATAAATAGTCTCTCGAATCACATCTTCATGAAACACTTGCACTTCGGTATGGATGGGTTGTCTGTTTGCTGGCGGCGTATTGATAATACTCAGGTCTCTTGCCCCCATTAAACTAAAATGCAAGGTTCTTGGAATCGGCGTAGCTGTCAAAGTCAAACAATCCACATTGGTTCTTAATGTTTTCAATTTTTCTTTATGCGCTACCCCAAATTTTTGTTCTTCATCAATGACCATTAATCCAAGATCTTTGAATTGCACTTCCTTTCCGAGAATGCCATGCGTACCTACAAGAATATCAATTTTGCCTTCCTTCACTTTGGCAATTGTTTCTTTTTTCTGCGCAGCTGATTTGAATCGATTTAAGAAATCGATTTCCAATGGAAAGTCTTTTAGCCTTTCTTTAAATGTTTTATAATGCTGAAAAGCCAAGATGGTGGTAGGGACCAATACTGCTACTTGTTTGCCATCTATCGCTGCTTTAAATGCTGCACGAATTGCGACTTCGGTCTTGCCAAATCCAACATCCCCACAAACTAGTCGGTCCATTGGCGCCGGGGCTTCCATGTCTTTTTTAACATCTGCAATTGCCTTAGCTTGGTCAATCGTGTCCTCATAAATAAATGACGCTTCTAATTCATGCATCATATAATTATCTGGAGTAAATGCAAATCCGGTTTGGGCTTTTCTTTGTGCGTATAACTTAATTAAATCAAAAGCAATTGCCTTCACTTTTGCCTTTGTCTTATCTTTTAATTTAACCCATGCATCCGACCCTAATTTATTCACTTTTGGAGGGGTCCCTTCCTTGCCAGTATATTTGGATATTTTATGTAATGAATTGATGTTCACGTACAAAATATCACTATCCTTATAAATAATCCTAACGGCTTCTTGCATCATGCCATTCACTTCAATCTTCTGTAAGCCACTGTAGACGCCTACTCCGTGATCTATATGCGTCACATAATCACCAGGATGTAAGTCACTCAATGTACGAAGGGTAATGGCCTTGTTCTTGCTATAAGCTTGCTTGACTTTATACTTATGATAACGTTGAAAAATTTGATGATCTGTATAACAAACCATCTTGTGGTCATGATCTACAAATCCTTCGTGGATATTTTTTACAATTGGCGTGAACTGTATTTCAGTTTTTAAATCTGTAAAAATCGCATGTAAACGCTCCAACTGTTTTGCTTGTTCAGCAAACAAAAAAAGATCGTACCCTTTCTTTTCAAATTCTTGCAAATTGGCAATCAAAAATTGAAACTGTCTATTAAAACTTGGTTGCACTTGTGTGCTAAAAGCCAATTTTTGTTCTGTTAGATTTGCCTGAAAGCCCCACTCAATAATAGGTCTTTTTAATAGTTGTTCTGTTACAGTAAGCACAGAAACAAAATCATCTTTATCAGTATTTTTCTTATGGGCATCTGAATCATCTACTAATTTCTTTACTGGTGCATGCAGTAAAAACGCCTCTAAAGCCTCTATTTGATCATTCCCTTTCTGTTGGATCAAGGTCCAATCTTTCAACCAGAAAATCGTATTGTCCGCAACAAATTCCATAAATGGAATTTTAACTGTATCCTCAAATTGCGTGGTCACATTTGGAATGATATTCACTTGCAATAACTTACGTTCACTCAACTGTGTTTCTGGATCAAACAAACGAATGCTATCCACTTCCTCTCCAAATAATTCTACTCGATAAGGCTTTTCATTGCCGAAAGAATAGATATCGAAAATGCCTCCTCTTAATGCAAATTGACCAGGCTCGTATACAAAATCAGTTCGCTCAAAACCATACTGAACAAGACTTTCCATCAACGCATCCAAGCCAAGTGTATCATTTGTCTTAATCTGAATGATGTGTTGTTGCAATGTTTTAGGCATGATTACTTTTTCGAAAAATGCCTCTGAATAAGTCACGACGATCTTCTTATTGCCCCCCATCGATAATTTAGTCAATGCTTCTGTTCTTAACATCACATGCGAAGGATTGAGCAAACTGAAA
>CALPLN020000015.1 GCA_943324415.2 Sediminibacterium ginsengisoli
CGGTGGCATATGAAATAGCCAATTTTTTAAAGAAGCCACTAGGCATCGTATTGGTTAAAAAAATTGGTCACCCAATGAATAAAGAATATGCTGTAGGTGCTGTTAGTTTAGAGACTGAGCTACTTCTTCCAGATCATACCATCAGCGAAGCGTATATTGAAAATGAAGTGAAAGCGATTAGACAACGCTTGCTTGAGTTGAAAAAATATTTCAAAGGCAGAGATCACACAAGTATGCAACTTAAAGACAAGGTGGTCATCATTGTCGATGACGGCTTAGCTACAGGAAATACGATGCTGAATACAATCGGATTGATAAAAAAGTGTCATCCGAAAAAGATTGTCGTGGCCATTCCAGTTGCACCTAAAGAAGCGATAGATGCATTGAAAAATGAAGGGGTCACTGTGGTGGTCATTGAAATCCCCTATTTTTTTAATGGGATTGGCGCATTTTATGAAGATTTCACCCAGGTTGAAAATGAAACAGTACTTGACTTACTTGAGTCAAAACAGCTAATTGGCAATAGGATATAATTATAGAAGAACCTGTTTTTGCTTCATATCGTTAATTATCACTTTCCCATAACGATGTGCCAATGCAGAGGCCTCATCGGGATCAAAAGACTCAGTCTGTATTGAATAAATCAATTGTTTTGTTTTAAGATCATAGATATTACTCTCCCAAAAATATTTAGTCCTAGATTGATAATATCCTGGACTATAAATACGCTCATACATCACTCCCCAGTACGGTCCAAACCGGTTGTGGTAACTATAAAATGGAGAAAAGTAAACTCTTCCAGGAACATAATACTTTTCCTTTTTTCTATCTAAAAGTACAATCGTTAAAACTGCATCAACACCATCATCTTCTATTTTGGACAATAAAGCATCTTCATTCAATTGCTCAAAGCTATTAGGACCATACCGTTTCATAGAACTAACCGCGTTCAATCCTAGTTCTTGTAAATCTCCTTGTAAATGATTTTCCATTTGCTCCCTAAGACCACGATCTTTATTCGTGAAAAGCCCCACTACCATAATTTTATTGAACTTGTTTTGCTGGGAGGATTCAGTTTTCCAAGAATGGGTAATTTTTACATCCGCACAGGCTAGCGTAAAAAAAAGGACAACTGATGCCAATGTACTGGTTGAAAGATATTTTTTCATACTACCTATTATGTTATTAAGAAAACTAGGATGCTATTCTGATTACTGTAAAAAACAAGACAGGTTCTATTTGAACCCGTCTTGAGATGACTAAAGAAGTTTAGTGTCTTTTACAACGTGTATGTCTACTCTAATCTATTAAATCAACCTATCTATCAATGCATCAGTAGTTTTTACACTACCTCTCGGCAATTTAGTTTCCTGACTTTTAAATCAGTGATGTCTAAAGTCCTTTCAGCCTGCTAAGGTTTGACTTAACTGACCTAAAGGTAGTATGTACTAAAAGGCAAAACAATGATGTTAGATAGCAGGCAAGCTGTTAGTGGTTATAAGTAGTACTAATCTTTATTTGTATGTACGTTATTGCAACTCTAACAAGCCGGCATCAGGATTGCCAATAATAGACTTGCCATTGAAATCCTTAGCCAACCCAACATTGGTACTCATACCAAAATTAATCGCTGGCGTACCTGGTAATAAAGTAAAATTCCAAGTGATCGGCGCACCTGCAATGGATGTAAATATATTTAGAGTCTTACTATATATTTCAGAATTATTGATAGTGATGCCTAAGCTACCACTAGACATTCGAAAAATATTGTCAGAGTGAATCACCGCAGCATTGTTTAAATAGGTTGGGAATGCATTTACACCAGAGGATAACCAAAAAAGATTATTTCTTAAAATTAGCATGCCAGCAGGAGGTGTCTTAAGTGAACTATAAAAAAGGTTACTAGGTTTAGCAAATTGAATTACAGTCTCAATAAAATTGTTGTTGTAGTATTGAAATCCTGTAATTTTTACAGCGAAAGTGCCTGAGGTTTGAAAAGTGCCAGCGCTTCCACAGTTGATTATTTTATTATATGCCACAATATTTCCATCCGCAATCCCATTGGTGGCGCTCCCTACTTCTACAAATCCATTGCAATCAATCGCCGTATTGTATAAAATTCTGTTATTGCTAATATTTGTGCCATATAATTCGACCGCACCTCCATCAAAACCATAATCATAGCTAGTTGCCCAACAGTCTTTAAAATAATTATAATCGATTGTGTTATTAGAACTCTGAACCACCATTGGGTTAGCTCCATAATCATCATTAGCATTAATTGTAGTGGGTGTATTACGAACCATGCGCAGATTGGATATATTATTTTGTGTGATTCTATTGTAATTGGAACCATTCCCTACAGAAATGCCGATACCAACTAACGAAATATCCATATTTGAAATGGTACAATTGGTTGAGTTGGTTAGATTGATAGCATATTTAACATTGGCTACAACTGAACGATCCGTAGTGCTCATTGTATAATCAGTAATCTTAATGCCATTTAACACAACATATTTTACAGAATTAAAATTAACCACATTACTCATTGTGTTATTAAAAACAGGAATGAGTCCACTGCCATAATTCGTAAAAACAATTGGATCAGTAGCCGTGCCAGAGTATTTAATGTTTAAAGCCCCCGAAAAAACACGTCCATTTCTAAAAAACACTGAATCTCCTGCATACAATACAATTGCATTTACCTGTGCAATAGATTTAAATGGAGTTGCAATAGAACCTGAAGAGGTAGAGGCGGTAGAAGAAGGATCTACGTAAAACTTTCTAGCATTCGCAACAGCACTCGATTTAATTTGATCTGTACTATTGATAACATCAACTTGGGGAGTGGGTGCAGATTCGATTTTTTTACACCCGTTCAATACAATAAATACCAGGCTTGTGATAAAGAAATATTTTTTCATGAATAAAAATAATTTTATTTTTTTCATAACAAAACATTTGAAAGAATGTTTAATACTAATTATTTGTTAATCTCTATGAGCAATGTCACATAATAAAAATTAATTAAATTCATTAAATATTATATTCTTAAAAAGATTTATTCAATAAAAAAACCATCAGTATAATTGATGGTTTTTTTGATGCAATAGTATTGCGAAGTCTGTTTTAAAATGTTAAGCGGATTTTCTTACGAATTTTGTAAGGATTACGATTGTTTGCTCATTCACTTTTCCTTCTATTTGATCTGTATTGTCTGGAACCAATCTAATTTTTCTAACCACTGTACCTTTAGGTGCCATAAAATTAGCACCTTTCACATTCAATACTTGAGTCAGCACCACCGTGTCTCCACTTTCTAATGGGGTGCCATTGCTGTCTACATGAATGGCTTGTTTAATAAATGACGAAACTGCCCAAGTAATAACGGTCTCGTCTAGTTCTACAGAGGACATGATCTCACTTGCCCATTCTTTATCTTTATTGGCATATAAAATTCTATAGGTCAACGCTTGTACGCTCGGCTCCGTATTCCAAATACTGCCCGCAAGGCATTGCCAGTGATTTCCCACTTCCTCTGCATCTATATTTGCTAAGCAAGTATCACATAATGCTACTTCATTTTCAATGACATCATTGTTTTTTGGACTAACTGCATAATCATGTGTGGCTACTTCGGTTGTGCAAAGCTCGCATAGCCCTTGACATCTTTCATTTAATTTACTTGAGATACTCATTTTAGGTCTTCGTTTAAGATGAACGCTTCCAAAATTGGAATAGATGACAAATTTACAACTTAAATACGGATTGTTGTCATATACAATCAGCTGGATCTGGCTACCTTTGTACTATGATGTACCTATTCAACTTGTTAAAACAACTAAAAAAAACAGCTTTCTCTTTTTGTCTGTTTTTCGGGATGCTATTCATGCATTCATTTAGTTACGGGCAAGCACCTGCACAGCATGCTATCTTTCAATGGATTGGTAAACCAAGTCGTATAGTATTATTGGACAGCCTGATAAACCAATCCTATTCATACGCACTCGATAAAACCGATTACAATACCGTTCCAATTAAAAAATATATTCAGTATCCCCAAAGCATTTTGAATTATAAAGACAGCTTATCCATTGAAATGGCGATACAAAAAACAGCAACCCATTTTTTCAATGACTTAGCTTATGGCAATAAACCACCATCCTTGGATTATCGTGGTGCAAAGTTTGATATGACTGCCTATAATATTCCTGCATTGATTAAAACCTATCATCAAACGAATCAATTACAAAAATTAGCTGAGGAGTTGAATCAAAAAAGTAAAGAGGTGATAATGATTTTAGATACCTTGAATAGGTTGCAAAAATCCAATCCAAAGCAAGTAGCAAAGATTCAACTACTCATTAAAGCCGCGAATGATTATCGTTGGTTAAATGCTGTCAGGAACAATCAAAGAATTGTATTGGTCAATATTCCCGCCGCCCAACTCAAGGTGTATGATGGATCGTCCATTACATTGCAGATGAAATTGATACTTGGCAAAGCAAGTACCCCGACAAAAACATTGTCTACCTATATCAAACAGGTTACCATTAATCCTTATTGGACAGTCCCTAAAAGTATTATTGTCAATGAAATGATGCCAAAAATTCAAAAAGATATTAGCTACCTATCAAGAAATCATTTAGAGGTACTTGGATCAAATTATAAACCAATCAATCCTTATCAAATAAATTGGTATAGTATAGATCTTGTTAACTTCCCCTATATCATTCGACAAGCTACCGGCTGTGAAAATTCATTGGGTATATTAAAACTAGAGTTTGATAGTCCATTTTCAATGTACCTACATGATACGCCAGAAAAACAATTGTTTGGATACAAGAATAGATTCTTTAGTCATGGATGCATGCGCATGGAAAAACCAGTAGCGATGGGAAGACTTTTATTAGAAGATAATTTGCAGGCAATCGACTCCATTGATTTAACTAAATGTTATTTAAATCTACAACCAACATTTATACCGGTCTCAAAAAAAATACCATTGATTGTATGGTATAGTCAGGTAGATTTTGATTCAAATAACAATTTAATGTTTTATAAAAACGTCTATAATAGATAGACTTAATTGCATTTAACGCATTTTAACAACTCTTTTATAGGTTCTGGCGTACCTTTGCAAATGGTCAAAATTAACTGGATGAAAAAATTACTGAGTTTATTAGCTATTGTATTCTGTTTTACTTTACAGTCATTCAATCCTGGCAATCCTACAACTAAAAACGAGTCGGAAATAGCTTCTATCCAATTATCCGAAAAATTAAATATCAATACTAAGGCCTTTATGTTAGCCATCAAAGGATATGAAAAATTGAAACAATTAGGCAAAATAACCAATCAACGTTATTTAACTATTGCCGACATGAGTCAAGCAAGTAGTGCCCCTAGATTGTATATTGTCGATATGAAAAAACAGGCACTATTGATGCAAACATTTGTCGCCCATGGGAGAAATTCTGGTTTGTTATTTGCTAAGCAATTTTCCAATCTTGTTGGCTCCTTTCAAAGTAGTTTAGGATTCTATATTACCGGCAAACCTTATCAAGGGAAACATGGAAAATCTTTGATTCTTAAAGGCGTGGAAGCTGGCATCAATGATAATGCAGAGCAAAGAGCAATTGTACTGCATGGTGCAGATTATGCCAATAAAGGTTTCGTGCATCAACAAGGTTATCTTGGTAGAAGCTTGGGTTGTCCTGCTGTTCCCAATCAACAAGTGGAGGCAATCATTCAAGCAATTCAAGGTGCATCCTGCTTGTTTGTATATGCCCCAAATAGTACTTACTTGCGTGATTCAAAAATGCTCAATTAAGCAATTATCTTCTTTTCTTAAACCCAGTGGATTTTTTTTGTTTTGGATTGTATTCTGGAGTAGGACCAAATTCAGCAGGAACCGTTCCTTTTAATACAGGCGCGCCAAGTAATTCTTCGATCAAAGCAAACTTAGATTGTTCTTTTTCACTTACTAAAGTAAATGCAGTACCAGTTGTTGCAGCACGCGCCGTTCTTCCAAT
This sequence comes from Sediminibacterium ginsengisoli, assembly GCA_943324415.2. Lineage (GTDB taxonomy): Bacteria > Bacteroidota > Bacteroidia > Chitinophagales > Chitinophagaceae > Sediminibacterium > Sediminibacterium ginsengisoli_C. Next base: position 6,039 of record CALPLN020000015.1, read on the forward strand.
TCGATGGATATAATCTTCGCCATCATTTGGCACATCGTAATTAATTACCAAGTCGATATCTTCAATATCAATTCCTCTACTTAGAATATCAGTGGCAACCAAAATATTGGTTTTGCCATTTCTATAATCTTGTAAATATTGTTCTCTACTTTTTTGATCTAAGTCTGAATGAATTTCTTCTGCCGCCAATTTTGCAGATTTTAAAATTGCAGTAAGCTCTTTTACATTTTGTTTCTTAGAACAAAAAACGATCACTTTTGAGAAACGCTTGGAACCAAGCATATCCTTTATGATACCCGCTTTTTGATTGTCGTAAACCACAAAGGCTTTTTGAACAATCTGTTCTGGTGGTTTAGAAATAGCAATATTAATTTCAACAGGATTTTTTAAAATTTTATTTGCCAATACACGCATTTTTTGAGGCATTGTAGCGGAAAATAATAAGTTCTGTCTTTCTGCAGGTAAATAAGTAATGATCTTTGCAATGTCATCGCTAAAGCCCATGTCTAACATTCTATCGGCCTCATCCAACACCAAATATTTTAGTCCTTTTAATTTCACATAGCCCATATTTAAATGCGCAATCATCCTGCCGGGTGTACACACTACAATATCCGCACCCGAAGTCAATGCTTTTTTCTCTGCAGCAAATGAATTGCCGTCGCCACCCCCATATACTGCAATAGAACTCACATCTGTAAAATAGGCAAGTCCTTCTAATCCTTCTGCTATCTGAATAGCTAATTCCCTTGTTGGTACAATAATCAATGCATTGATATCACCAGCATGATGTGGTGAAGTCAAAAGTCGATGTAATAATGGCAATAAAAATGCAGCTGTTTTCCCTGTTCCTGTTTGTGCTGCAGCAATAATATCTTTTCCTTCTAAAATGGGCACCATGACCTGTTGTTGAACAGGCGTTGCTGTTTCATAACCCATCGCGTCAATTCCGTCTAAAATGCGCTGATCCAGCCCTAAATCTATAAACTTCAAAATGTAATAATTTTTTCTCCATTAAAGGTACGATATAAATAACGAAAAGCCTTAGCTGAGGGTTAGCTAGTTAAATCAGTTTAAATTGAATTAACTTTGCAAAAATTGATATCATGAAAAAAGTTTGGTTTATAACAGGTTGTTCAACAGGTTTTGGTCGTGCGCTTGCCATTGAAGTGCTTGCAAAAGGAGAGCAAGTTGTTGTAACTGCAAGAAATACGAATGATATACAAGATATCGTTGAAAAATATCCAACCAATGCGATTGCCTTAACATTAGATGTCACTCAACAAGAGGATATCACCAATGCAGTAAAACAAACAATGGACCATTTTGGCCAAATTGACGTATTGGTAAACAATGCAGGTATTGGCTACTTTGCATCCGTTGAAGAAAGTGAAGAAGCTGAGATCAGAAAAATGTTCGAGATTAACGTATTTGGATTGGCCAATATGACACAGGCAATATTACCCATCATGCGCCAACAAAAAAGAGGGCATATTTTAAACATTGCATCCATTGGAGGATTGAGGTCTTTCCCTGGTGTTGGATTTTACAATGCCACTAAATATGCTGTGGATGGCTTAAGCGAAGCTTTATATAAAGAAGTCAATCCATTGGGTATAAAAGTGACCATTATCGCACCAAGTGGATTTAGGACAGACTGGGCTGGAAGGTCTGCAAAGGATGGCACATTTGCAATCAAAGATTATGCTGGAACAGCAGAAAAAAATAAAGGTGATATAAGAGGTTATAGTGGCAATCAACCTGGTGATCCAGTAAGAGCTGCCAAAGCAATGATCGCAGTCACAGAGAGCGAAAATCCACCATTAAGATTACTACTAGGTGCCGCTGCATTGAAAGGCGCAAGAATTAAACTAGATGAATTAAAACATGATTTTGATACCTGGGCGGACACATCCGAAGGAGCAGACTTTCCAAAATCATAACCGTTTATTCTACTAATTACATTACAACTTTTTTTATGGGACAACCTACTTTTTATTTAATAAAAAGTAGGTTTAATATTCTTGGTATTTGGTTACGATCTTCGTCATCAAATTGTTCTTCCAATTGTATTAATTTAAATCCAAATGCATTCGCTGCTTTTGTGAAATCTGATACATGGTGGTTAAAACAAGTGACTATCTGAGTGCCGGCTTCAGTTTCGAATCTCGCCTTAGATCCTGCGTATTGTTTAAAAGGATGTAATTCTCCAATATAAATAAGGCTACCTGGAGAAGTTGTCATCGAAAGCTTTTTAAAAATAGCATGCAAATCTTCGATATGCTCTAGCATTAAACTAAATGTAACAAGATCAAAGGATTGATTAGCAAATGTCCAATCCATTGTAATATCGGCTAAACTAAAATCAACACGATCCGACTGTATCTTCTCTTTTGCCCTATTAAGCATCCCCTCAGATAAATCTATCGCAGTTATTTGATCACAGATAGTCAAAAGCCATGCTGTATTCTTGCCGGTGCCGCAACCAATTTCTAAGCAGTGTTTGAAGGTTTTGTCCTGTAATAAATTTTTAAGAGACGCTGCTTCTAAGTCCCTTGTTTTATTTTCATTGGTATCGTATTGTATCGCCCAACTATCATATGCTTTACCTACATCCATATTTAATCCATTCTTATTTTAATAAAGATAGCAGAAAATAAAGTGAGTAATGCAATAATCAAGATAGAAGTTGGGGCGCCAAAGTAATCGGCAGTTAAGCCCGTAATGATTGCTCCTATTGCATAGCCGCTGTCTCTCCAGAATCTAAAAATGCCTAAACTTTTTGCTCTGTCTAAAGCATGTGTATTGTCACTGATGGTGGCTAAGAAAGTTGGATAGACCATAGCGGTGCCAATACCTAAGACGACCGAAACTGATACCATTTCGAAATAGGATTCAGCTATCATTAAATACGCAATCGCAAAGGCTTGTAATAGCATACCCCAAAAGAGGAGTTCTTTTTTAGATCGTATATCTGCAAGTTTACCGGTAACAATTTGACTCAATCCCCAAACGGCTGGATAAATAGACGCAATGACGCCAATATCCATTAATGAAAAGTTTTTTTGAATCAACATAATGGGTAAAAGCCCCCAAATCATTCCGTCATTTAAATTATTCACAAGACCAGCTTGTGTTACAGCACTTAAATTTTTATTGGTAAAACTGGTCTCTAAAAAAACATTATTCAATCTTGAGATGGAACTACTTGTTGTTTCGGATTCTACTTGAACAAACGAAGATGTGTCTTTAACAAAAATCCATGTGATACATAGTCCAATCACGGCTATAGCAAGGCCTAAATAAAAAGGAAAAGGGAAAATACCAAATTGATCTGCAATATATGCAGTGAAAAATGCCATCAAAGCCACTGCTATATAACCTGCGAACTCATTCAGTCCCATCGCAAGCCCTCTATTTTGTTGCCCTACTAAATCTATTTTCATTACGACTGTACTTGACCAAGCAAAGCCTTGATGTATACCCAAAAGAACATTGGCAAAAATGATCCAATTCCATGTTGGCGCATAGATGAAGATAATAGGTACTGGCAGCGCCAATATCCAACCAAGTAATAAGACTTTTTTACGCGTATATTTTGCTGCTAAATATCCAGAGAAATAATTGGCAATTGCTTTTGAAAAACCAAAAATAACAATGAATGAAAGGATGATTGTAGTAGAGTGGATGTTGAATTTATAGGCAGCAAATTCAGGAAAAATAGATCTTTCAATGCCAATCATTGCCCCCACAAATGCATTGACAATGATTAATAAAATAAATTGTCGAAGGTTCTGTTTTAATCCCAGAACCGATCTCTGCTCAGGTTCGTTTTTCATTTATGTAATTTCTATTTCAAATGTTGCTTAACAAAATCGGCGCAATACTGTTTAATCATCTCTCTAACCTCACTAAACGCATTTTGGATCTCAGCTTCAGTTCCTATTGCTTTAGCTGGATCTGGAAAATTATAGTGAAACTTTTGCGCTAGGGTTGGAAAATAGGGACATCGTTCTTTTGCATTGTCACAAACCGTAATCACATAATCAAAATCTACACCCAAGTATTCAGAAATATTATTAGAAGTATGGCCCGAAATATCCAATCCATCTTCCTTCATGGTAGCAATAGCTCTTGTGTTAACCCCATGGGTTTCAACTCCAGCACTATATACTTCTGCCTTATCCCCTACATAATATCTTAAATATCCCTCTGCCAATTGACTACGACAGCTATTGCCAGTGCATAAAACTAAAATCTTTTTCATTTTATATATTTTAGCAACAACCTGCACCAGGTACACATTTTTTTTCTTCTACTGGCTTTTGTGCAAATACGGTTACACTAAAAATACCAGTTGATCCAGATTTGAATTGGTTGATTTCGTCTTGAGATAAATAATTGATTAAAATATCATCAGGAATCACGATTGCTTTTTCTTTTTGAACAATGATATTTTCAAATCCATTTGCATGTATCAATTCCAAATACACTTCCCTTTGAATCGCACCAGCCACACATCCAGCATACATTTCGGCATCTTTTCTTAAGCCCTCTGGTAGCGCACCCACCAATACCACATCCGAAATACTAAAATGCCCCCCTGGCTTTAAGACTCTGTAGATATCTTTGATTACAGCATCTTTGTTAGGCACCAAGTTCAAGACACAATTACTTACTACCACATCTGCGGTATTGGCTGTGATAGGCATATGCTCAATATCACCTTGTCTAAATTCCACATTATTGAAACCTCTTAATGCTGCATTGGCTCTTGCTTTATCAATCATAGCCGGCGTAAAGTCTACACCAATCACTTTTCCAGTTTCGCCAGTCTCATGACGAGCAACAAAACAATCGTTCCCTGCGCCACTTCCTAAATCAACTACCGTATCTCCTTTCTTGATTCTTGCAAACTGCGTGGGTAATCCACAACCCAAGCCCAAGTCAGCATCTGCATTGTAGCCCTCTAGCGTCGTGTAATCCTCCGACATGATATTGTATACCTCGGTAGAACATCCACCAGCACCACAGCAGGATGCCATGTTATCTGCTTTATCTTGTAAAGCAATTTCACTATATTTTTTTCTTACGATGTCTTTAAGTTGTTCTTCGGTTTGCATAAAATTTATTTTAATTATTTGAATTCAGGTTCTTGAAGGTTTTAACAACATTTTTTTGTAGGCAGGGCAAACTTGTCAAACAATAGCCCTAACTGGTTTTTAGCCTTGGTCCACTCTTTTTCGTCAATACAATAACAAACGGATACCCCATCAATATCTCCTTTGATCAATCCCGCTGCTTTCAATTCTTTTAAATGTTGAGAAACAGTACTTTGAGAGAGTGGTAATTCATCCACTATATCCCCACAGATGCAGGACTGTTTTTTTAACAACAAATTCAAAATAGCTACCCTAGCAGGGTGTGATAAGGCCTTGGCATACTTAGCAATACTAAGTTCTTGTACCGAATAGTCTTTTGTTTTAGTAGTTCCCATATTAATCGTAAAATTACGATTAATCATTTAGAATAAGAAAATAAACTTAAATTTAAAGATGAAAAGACAAACCATACCTGCCCTACTTTTAAGTTTATTGCTATTAATCATTGGTAATCAAACCATTGCACAGGCGGGGAAAGCGGAATCAGAGATCCAAGCTATCCTGCAATCAACACCAGTGATGGGTTTAGCAGTAGCCGTAGTTAAAAACAATCAAGTCGTTTACACGCATTCATTTGGACTTAAGGATGCAGAAAATAAAATCCCTTTAAACAATCAATCCATTTTCAGGATTGCTTCTATCTCAAAATCTTTCACCGCAACTGCAATCATGCAATTAGTAGCAAAAAAGAAAATAAGATTGGATCAGGATATTAGTGAACTAATTGGATTTAAGGTAAGAAACCCAAAACACCCTAACAAGGTGATTACCTTAAAGATGATTTTAGCACATCGATCTTCATTGAATGACAGTGAAGGATATTTTAATTTAGATGCGATTGATCCAAGTAAGAACTCTAATTATGCAAACTGTTACAATGCCTATGCCCCTGATAATGGATATATGTATTGCAATTTGAACTACAATATAGCTGGAACAGTTGTTGAAAGAATCACTGGAATTAGATTTGATCAATATATTAAAGAACAAATTTTAAACCCATTGGGACTTTACGGAGGATATGATGTGAATTTACTAGATAGCAATCTATTTGCTAAACTATACGAATTCAATAAGGCCACATCCAACTTTACTTATTCTACAAATGCATACGCGCCAAAAACAGAGGAGATCGCCAACTACACTATGGGCAGAAGTACACCCATTTTTTCTCCAACAGGTGGTATGAAAATATCGGCTCATGACCTTGCGGAATATATGATCATGCATAGTCGTTTAGGCAAAAATAAAGGCGTCCGAATCATGCCCAAGAAATTAGCAAAGCAAATGCAAGCAATCATTTCAGAGGAAGATGGTTATGGTATGGCGATTGAAACAACTAAGAAATTAATAGATGGTAAATCAATGATAGGTCATACAGGTTCCGCCTATGGATTGAATAGTGTCATGTGCTTTGAGCCAAAAGAAAAATTTGGCTTTGTAATTATTTGCAATGGTTCTGATCCCAAAACTTTGAATGGCTTCAATGCAGTATTACACAAGACAGTCAATATTTTATATAGCAATTTTATACAATAGTAAGCGACTCATAATAAAAAAGGGATGCAACTCTAAGCGTTGCATCCCTTTTTTATTATAAAGATGATTTAATATTAACTCATCTGCATTTATACAAATAACATGACTAAAGCCAATACAATACCTGCTAAAGTAAAATACATGCCTTTTTTGAAAATGGTTGTTCCAGGCATAAACATGTAAAAAGACGAGATGACAAAAAATAACAATGACACACCAAAGAAAATATTTAAATAATACAAAGGGTCTTTATTGGTTGCCTTGTGCAATTTGGTTAGTTTATTGATAACAATTGGCAATTCTTTTACTTTAAAATCAGCAACACCTGTGGTACGATTGTAGGTTCCTTGTTCAAAAGTCACTATATCTAATGTGTCTGATTTAACTTTTAAGTTCTTTAATTTAATGGCAGGACCAATCTCCTCGTTTTTAAGATTAGCGGCTACAGTAAGGACTTTATGATTCTCTTTTTTCAAGAAGTCAGTATCTCTAAAGATCATGATGACGCCACTAATTGAATAGATAGCCATGATTCCGGCTAAAAAGAAACCAAGATAACGGTGGTAAATTCGCATGTTTTTTGAAACATCACTCATAAGAAAGATTTAAAAGACGGTTGTGTCTATGGTTAATAAAATATTCTATTGCTAAAATAAGGAATCTAGCTATAAATTGATACTTTGACAAGCTAAGATTGAATGAGTTTAATCATAATAGACCAATTAGAGTAGTTAAATTTAAATATATTTGACTCTGAAAGCTAGATCCTTTCATCCCTTTGTTAAAATCATCGATTATGAAAAAATGTATCCTGGCTTTTTATTTGATATGCGCTTTCGCTTTACAGCTTAATGCACAAAAAACAAAAGTACATATCAATCATACTGCTATTTATGTAGTTGATATACAAAAAACTGCTAGTTTTTATACCAATATCATAGGATTAGACACGGTGCCTGAACCTTTTCATGATGGGAAACATATATGGTACAGTACAGGCGAGCATTCCATGCTCCATGTGATACAAGGTGCTACGGCAAAAAGAGACTATTACAAAAACCAACATACCTGTTTCACTGTGCCCGATTTTAACGTATTTATTGAAAAATTAAAAGGGGTGCATTGGACCTGGGAGGATGTATCCGGGAATAAGAATGCAATTACAACAAGAGTAGATGGCGTACATCAAATTTGGTTACAAGATCCAGATGGATATTGGTTAGAGATCAATGATGATACCTTTTAATTTAGATAGCATTAATAATATTTAAAAACCTATAATTTATAGAAATGGATTTTATTACAGTAGAAGCCATCATTGAAGCACCCATGGAAACAGTTTGGAATTTTTGGACCAAACCAGAACATGTGATGCATTGGAATTTCGCAAGTAAAGACTGGCATTGCCCAAAAGCAACTAGTGATTTTAATATTGGAGGAGAATTTCACTATATCATGGCTGCAAAAGATGGATCAGTAGAGTTTGACTTCTGTGGTACTTTTACAAAAATAATTGATCAATCATTTATTGAAATTTATCTTGAGGATGGTCGTGAATTGAATATTCAATTTGAATCAGAGGGGTCTTCTACTAAAATCATAGAAACCTTCGAGCCAGAAGAAGTCAACTCAATGGAATTGCAAAAGCAAGGATGGCAAGCAATTTTAGATAACTTTAAGACATATGCAGAAAAATAAAAGGCATAGCAAAGGTTACAAAAGCAGCCCATACCGCATAGGCTGGGATAAATAATGCAATCTCCTTTTCTACATCAAGTATTGAGGCTTTGCCTTTTAAGTTTTTAATTAAGCCATAAGAGACAAATAACAAATGAACAAACATTAAAAGGTTTGCGCCCAATACTGCTAGCCTATTTGGGGAAATACCAAATTCAGAAAGTCTAAATGCAATAGCTGATAGTGCCATCGCATTGGCAATGATGGTCAATAATGAAAGACCAAATAGCATGATCAAATTCATTTTGGAACTAGCATTTTTAGTTGCTTCAGTTAATGAGAATAAAATAATAGCCATAACACCTATCAATAAGACATTGAATAACAAAAGGAAATTACGATCGTTATAAATATTCTTTCCAGTATACATTAAGGCAGCAAGAAATACCAACAGGGTGATGAATACAAGGGGCGTGAAAATTCTTGCAATGGTAGGAGAAATTTTATTTACCAGCTGGGGATTGTTTTGAACTAAATAAGTAGACAGCATTGGAATTGCAGCTAAAGCCCATACAGCTATTTGTTCAAAATAGAATTGCTTAATATCTATTTTCAATAATTCAAATAAAGCAATCGTGATCCCAGTAAACAAGACTCCTGAAATAAATATCAAGGCAGTCATCACAATAAAATTGCCGTTGAATTTTAAAAATGCAATTTTCTTTTGGCTATTCCTAATATCACCACCTACAAAAGCATAACCTAGGATAGACCACAGGAAAATAGGTAAATGAATTAAAGACAATATAAAAGTTGAACTCTGTTCGTTATAAGGTAGACTATTGATAAAAATAGCCGATCCAATAAATAAAATCATTGGTAAAATAAATGAAGTCGTTTCTAACTTTTGCTTCCAAATAAAGTACATACTTAAAATAGGGAAAACAATAAAGCCTATATTTTTAGATAAATAGACATCATATTCAATTCCTAAAAATCCTGGCACTTTTGCAATAAGTCCGCCCACAAATGTAGCAAGCACAATAAAAATAATTTCATTTATATTAATCCTAGTAACATTTTCTTGTGTAAAGTTTAATCTTTCATTCCAAACCTGAGCGGATGGTGTATCTTTCATTTCTTCATACACAGTATTGAATGCAAGTACAAATGCAGCTTGATTGTCACGATACAATTTTTCAAGTTGTTTTGGATTGTTGATATTGATTTTAATTTCGTTTTCCATAATTTAATTAAATAGTATGTTAAAGGATCGATCGTTGTAGTTTAAACAATTGAGTAGCCTAATGCCTTTGTTGAATTAATTGCTCCAATGCGTCAAGATGCGCACTGAATGCTTTTTTGCCTTCCTCAGTTACGGTATAAGTTGTGTTTGGTTTTTTCCCAACAAACTGTTTGGTAATTGAGATATAGGCTGCTTTTTCAAGTGCGGCAAGATGACTGGCCATATTTCCATCTGTTAGTTGAAGTTGTTCTTTTAGTGTTCCAAAATCAACCACCTCATTGACTAACAAAATTGACATGATCCCTAATCTAACACGACTTTCAAAAGCTTTATTTAATGCAGCTATATAATTTTTCACTTCTCGTATTTAAAGTAGATGTAAAGGCCGTAAGCAATATGTAATACGCCAAATCCCAATGCCCAGAAAAGCAACGCATAGTCCACATAAAAAGCAGCAATAAGACCAAGCAATATTTCAATCACGCCTAAGGACCTGATATCATGAAGGGTATACTTGCTCGCATTAAAAATAGCCAAGCCATAAAATAAAATGGTAGTTGGCAATATCAAAGCGACATGTCCGTGAAATAAAAGAATACAACAAAAAATTGCACCCGCTACTAAAGGAATAGCCATGTTAATGACCAATCTTTTTGCAGTTGCATCCCAAATAGGTAGTGATTTAGCTGATGCTTTACGCATGGAAAGTGTAATTGCCACAACCAATGCCACAACCAATAATAAAATAAGCTCGGTCAATAGAAATTGGTACACAGTATTGTTTAAGCTTCCATCAGGATTGACAATACGAGTGTAATAGCCAGGTTCATTGAATTGCATACCTAAAAAATTGTACGCCACAATGACTCCCGATATGGCGATCAAGCCAACAACGATTCCTGCTAAACCACTCAATGATAAAAATCTTGATGAACGCTCCATCATGGAACGTATATCCTTAATTGCGTCTAATTGATCCTGTTGATGCTCCATATTTGACATATTTAAAAGTACTTTGAATTACAAAGTAATAATGTATTTATTATTCCGCCAAATTTTTTGAATCAATTTTGTTCCTAACATTGCAATGAAACATGCATTATCCAGTCAAATTAACCCAAATAAGTGCCGAAAAAGCAATCTATATCCCTGATTATGAACAGGTTAAGGAAGTATACGCTTCATTGATAAAAATTGACCCAAATACCCCCTTCCCCTTTTGGGCTAAACTGTGGCCCTCTTCAATTGCCCTAGTAAATGTATTAGAAAACAATCCCGATTGGATAAAAGACAAACAGGTACTAGAGCTTGGAGCTGGCGTTGGATTGCCCTCATTGAAGCTAGCCGGAATAGCAAAGTCCATACAAGTAAGTGATTACGAAAATGAGGCTGTTGCACTTCTGCAAAAAAATATTGCGCATCTGAATTTAAAGAATGTTCAAGCACTGCAGTTGGACTGGAATCATCTGACTATATCAATCCAACCTGATGTGCTGATCTTAAGTGATGTCAATTATGATCCTTCACAATTTGATACGCTGATACAACTCATTACAAATATGCTTTTGGATGGATGCACTGTTCTACTATCCACACCACAAAGGATTATGGCAAGTCCATTTGTTCAGGCATTGGAAACCTATATTCAAACTACATATCTAGAGGAGGTGGATGAAATGGGAACGACTAAAGAAATAAGTATTTTAGTATTATCAAAATAAGAGCAACTACTATGAACAAAGATTTTCAAACAGTAGATGAATACATTCAAAGTTTTCCGAAAAAGACACAAGCTCATTTAAAAGCAATTCGAGAAATAATTAAATCAACTGCACCAGAAGCCGTTGAACAAATTGCCTATAAAATGCCTGCATATAAATACAATAAAAAGCCACTTGTTTATTTTGCTGGATATGAAAAACATATAGGATTTTATGCTACCCCTAATACGCATGAGCAGTTTTCGAAACAATTGTCTATCTATAAACAAGGTAAAGGATCTGTACAATTTCCTATTGAAGCGCCATTACCCATTGCGTTAATTGAAGCAATGATTCGATTTAAATTGAAAAGTATGCAATAACTTTAATGCCATACAATCTACAATCGATTATGGACCAAATTGACATCATACAAATCAATCATACTGACATTAAGGCCTTACAACAAATAGGACGACAAACTTTTGCTGAAACTTTCGCCGAAAGCAATAGCCCAGAAAATATGACCAAATATTTAGAAGAGGCTTACGCAGATGAAAAACTAACCGAAGAGTTGAATAACCCAAATTCAGTTTTCTATTTTGCAAAAGCGGACAGCCAAGTGATAGGTTATTTAAAATTAAATTTTGGAGCTTCTCAAACCGAACTTAAAGACAATACTGCATTGGAAATTGAAAGGATATATGTTACCAAAGAATATCATGGTAAAAAAGTTGGACAACTGCTTTATGATAAATCCATCGAAGTGGCTAAAGATAAAATGGTGAACTATGTATGGCTTGGGGTGTGGGAGGAAAATAAAAGAGCGATACAGTTTTATACTAAAAATGGATTTGTGGAATTTGATAAGCATGTCTTTGTATTAGGGGATGATGCTCAGACGGATATCATGATGAAAAAAACAATTATAAAGTAGATCATGTTACCAGAAGTAAGCCATTTTATAGAAGGAGCCACGCAATGGCAGGAAGAAATGAACCTATTAAGGCGTATTCTATTGGAATGTAAATTAGAAGAAGCCTACAAATGGAAGAAACCATGCTACACATATAATGCGAGCATTGTAGTGATGATTCAACCCTTTAAAACACATTGTGATTTAGGCTTTTTTAATGGCGCACTATTGAAAGACAAGGAACAACTTTTAGAAAAAGCCGGGGAACATACACAAGCAGCTAGGCAAATGAGATTTGCCAATGTGAAAGAAATAGCCAAATTAAAAACAACTATTAAAAGCTATCTCAAAGAAGCCATAGATATAGAAGCAAAGGGATTGAAATTTGAATCAACAGAAGCGTCTAAGTCTATCCAAGTAGAAGAGCTTGAAACGATATTTAAAAAGAATAAAGCATTGCAAAAAGCATTCCTTGCATTGACACCAGGAAGGCAGCGCGCCTACTTAATCCATTTTGCAGGAGCCAAACAATCTGCAACAAGGATTGCTAGAATCGAAAAACACTCCGACGCAATATTAGCAGGCAGAGGTATCAGTGATTGCACTTGTGGATTGTCAAAAAGAATGCCTTACTGTGATGGATCGCATAAATATGCAAATCGATAAATTACTAAAGGTAAAACTATCTACCCTATTTTAACCGATGTCATGGTCAAAGATCCTCCAACTGGCTTGTCGTTGAAAAATGAAACCGCATCTTCCTTACCTTGTAAGCCTAGCGTATATAAAAGAGGTAGATAATGTTCTGGTGTAGGGATGGCCAACATGGCTTCTTTACCTAAAGTATTGTAATGAATCAATGGTTGATGATCCTTATGTAAGATTAGATCCTTAAATGTTTGATTCATTTGTAAAGCCCAGTCATACCCATATGCAGGACCATCTAGTTTATCCCAAGCCACCATGCGTAAATTATGCACCATATTGCCACTACCAATAATCAAGACCCCTTTTTTACGCAATTGGTATAATTCCTTAGCTAAGGCATAATGGAAGGCAGGGTCTTTGGTGTAATCAATACTTAATTGCAAAACTGGAATGTTGGCATCTGGATACATATGTCTTATCACTGTCCAAGTGCCGTGATCCAATCCCCAATCATGATCCAGTTCCACCTGTGTGCTATGAATCATAGAAGCAGTCTCTTTGGCGATCGCAGGATTTCCTGGTGCAGGATATTCAACTTTAAACAGTGCTTCCGGGAAACCACCAAAATCATGAATTGTTTTTGGAAAATCCATAGCGGTGATACTCGTACCTTTTGTAAACCAGTGTGCAGATATGACTAAAACCGCATTGGGTGTTGGGATCTCTTTAGCCATTGCCTTCCAACGATTGCTAAATTCATTGTCCTCAATCCCATTCATAGGCGAGCCGTGACCAATGAATAATACAGGCATTAGATAATTTTGATCTTGCAGGGTTTCAGTGAAACTTTTAAATGCCCCTAAAGTATTGATCGCGCTCATAGTGTAAAATTAATCAATATCTCTCTTTTTTAGCACTTACAACTAATTCGGTGTCGATTAACTCAAGAGCCAAGACCATATCCTTTACAGTTTCCTTGTATATTTTAAAATGAGGGGTTAAAATATGAGCTTGATAGGCTTCTTGACTAGCATATACTTCTAAAATGGTTATTTGTGTTGCATCTTTTTTATCAGCAACGGCAGTATAAGACAATACACCCGGCTCTAATTTTATTGCCGCATTCATTTGTTCTTGCAGTGCCACTTTGTATGCACTAAGTTGATTGGTATCTTCTTTGATTTTTGCAATTCTATACATGCTATTTGATGATTGAGCATTTGAATAAAGGGTAATGGTTAGTAGTACCCCAGTCATTAGCATA
>CALPLN020000016.1 GCA_943324415.2 Sediminibacterium ginsengisoli
AAGAAAGCTGCTCCTAAGAAAGCTGCTAAAAAAGCTGCTCCTAAGAAGGCTGCTAAAAAAGCTGCTCCTAAGAAAGCTGCTAAGAAAGCTGCTCCTAAGAAGGCTGCTAAGAAAGCTGCTCCTAAGAAAGCTGCTGCTAAAAAGAAATAATTATCCTCGGATAATATTGAAAGACCCTCGATTTATCGGGGGTTTTTTTATGCCCCTACTTTTCCCCGCTTCAAATGGACTCCCTAGTTTTATTTATATTTGCGCATGCACAATTATGAAATCGCCGAATACTTTAGTCTACTAGCTAAACTCATGGATATCCATGGTGAGAATGCTTTCAAAATAAAATCTTACAGTAACGCAGCCTATACCCTTGACAGACTCAATGACCCTTTAGAGGAGATGACCCCGGCTCAAATTGCAGGGATCAGAGGTATTGGAGACACTTTGGCGCAGAAAATTGTAGACTTATTGGCCACTAAAAAACTACAAATACTAGAGGACTATATCCAACTGACCCCGGCAGGTATTTTAGAGATGTTGAAAATAAAAGGATTAGGTCCCAAAAAGATCATCACCATTTGGAAGGAATTGGGCATTGAAAGTATTGGTGAACTATTGTATGCCTGTGAAGAGAATCGATTAATCAACTATAAAGGCTTTGGGGCTAAGACACAACAAAGTATTCAGGACTCCCTAAACTATTATTTACAAAATCAAGGTAGTTTTTTATACCAACAAGTTCAAGATATCGTAACTCAAATTGAAAATGCATTAACCATAAAGTTCCCATTAGCATTACATGCAGTTTCTGGTCACTATAAAAGGCAAATGGAAACATTAGATTTTTTAGACATTGTCACAACTACACCCAATAAAGACCTAACAGATTGGTTACAAGAAAAAGGATTCACTTGTGAAGCAGCACCTGATTATTTAAGTTGCAAAGGGCCAGACAATTTTGAATTAAGATGGTATATCGTAGAGGCAGCTAACTTCTTTATGCAAGATTTTAGACTAGCTTGTAGTCCTGAATTTTGGATTGCATGGCAAGCACTTCCAAATTTTGATCCATCAAAAGTGACCTCATCAGAATTGGACCTATTTGAACAAGTGCAAATACCATTTATACCTGCTGCACAAAGAGAGGATCCAGCAATCATACAAGTAGCTAAAATAAAAGGATTAAACCCCACAATTCAAAAAACAGATATCAAAGGAATCATTCATTCCCATAGTACCTGGAGCGATGGATTGCATACGATTGAGCAAATGGCAGTCGCAGCAAAAGCACAAGGTTTAGAATATCTTGTAATTAGCGACCACTCAAAATCTGCTTTCTATGCCAATGGCTTACAAGAAGATCGAATTCGTGCCCAACACAAAGAGATTGACTTATTGAATAAAAAATTGGCCCCCTTTGTTATATTCAAAAGTATTGAGTCGGATATTTTAAATGATGGAAGCTTAGACTACCCTGATGAAATTTTAGCATTATTTGATTTGGTCATCGCTTCGGTTCATTCCAATTTAAAAATGACCGAAGAAAAAGCAATGATGCGTTTGATGAATGCTATCGAAAATCCCTACACGAGCATTTTAGGGCACGCTACAGGACGTTTGCTCTTAAGTCGTAAAGGTTATCCTATTAATCACGAAGCAATCATTGAAGCCTGCGCAGTGAATGACGTGGTGATTGAGTTGAATGCCCACCCAAGAAGATTGGATATGGATTGGCGTTATATTCATCAAGCAATGGAAAAAGAGGTGTTGATCTCCATTAATCCAGATGCACATGCCATTGATGGATTCGAAGATTGTGCTTATGGTGTTTTGGTAGCGCAAAAAGCAGGATTAACCGCTGCACAAAATTTAAGTAGTTTTAGTTTGAATGAAATGATGGAGTTTATTGAGTTCCAGCAGGCGAAGAGAAACTAGCCCTTCACATACACGATGTATTCTCCTGGCATCAATTCAAATTGGCTATTCCCATTGAATTCAAAACTTAGTCCAGAAAAAATATTGGTAAAACTCCCTTTAAACGCATCATGTGTAACTGCCACATGGTGCCTGTGTTCAGATACGTTTAATAAAATCAATGCCGTTTGCATTTGATGTTGTTTAATGAAGGCCATCACTCCTCCCTCTGTGGGCAAGTTGAAAATTTGACCAGTCTGCAAAACAGGAAATTGTCTTCTTGCAGTCAATAAAGTTTTGTAAAATCCATGTAAAGCTGGCGTTTCTGCAGTCCACTGAATCTGATCCTTATCAAAAAAAGCGAGTCTTTTATAATTTGGTAATTCTTGCCCACTATAAATTAGGGGTTGCCCATTCCATGTATGTGCAAACACAGCCCATGCTTTAGCTGCAACACCATACTTTTCATATTCTGTTCCATTCCAACTATTCTCGTCATGATTAGACGTAAAAAATAATTTAGATGCGCCTCTTGGATATTGTGCGTATTGATGCAGTACATTGTATACTTCATGTAATCCGTCCTGCCCCTTCCCTACTTTTTCTGTCGCATGCATCCAAGACCAAGCATAGCTTGTGTCAAATACCTGATGATAATTCACCTCCTCACATTCTGCTAACCAATATAATATTTTTGTTTGCTCTAATTTTTTCCTAGCCTCAATCCAAAAATCCAATGGTACCAAATGCGCCATATCACATCTAAATCCATCCAGATTAAATTGCTTCACCCAATATAGCATGGCATCAACCAATGCGGCACGCATGGCTTTATTTTCATAATTCAAATCAACTACATCATCCCATCCATTGCGTTCTGTAAAATTACCTGCAGCATCTTGCGTGAACCAACTTGGATTTGGGGTCATCCATTCATGTTGTCTTCCTGTATGGTTGGCAACCCAATCTATAATCACTTTAAACCCCAATGCTTGCGCTGCATTTACTAAGTCTTTAAAATCTGATGCGGTACCAAATTCAGGATTGATTGCGGTGTAACTACTACATGCATAATAACTCCCTAAGTTTCCTTTTTTATTCAATTGGCTTATTGTCGTAATTGGCATGAACCATAAAACATCAATCCCCATTTCTTTGATTCTTGGAAGATGCGCTTCAAACGCTTTAAAGGTGCCCTCTGCAGTATATTGACGAATATTCACTTCATAAATAGAAGCCGTATTAGCCCAACTTACTTGCTTGAATGAATCGATCATAATTGTAGCATTTTTTTATTATCTTGTTGCTAAGATGAACCCTAAATTAGACCGCAAATTAAGTCTTTTACATGCAACTGCCATCAATATGATTGATATGGTAGGCATTGGCCCCTTTGTCGTATTAAGTGTTGTAGCACAGATCATGGGAGGTCCTTATTTTTTATACGCATGGATAGCAGGTGCTATCTTATCCTTTGTTGATGCAATGGTTTGGAGCCAACTAGGTGCTGCACTTCCAAAAGCAGGTGGAAGTTTCCATTTTCTGAAGGAAGGTTACGGAGGTAAATGGGGAAAGTTAATGAGCTTTTTATTTGTTTGGCAAACGATGATTCAAGCCCCCTTGGTAATCGCCTCTGCCGCCATTGGTTTCTCGCAATATGCCAACTTTTTTTTCCATTTAAGTTTTATACAAGAGAAATTAGTGAGTGGTGCTGTGGTGATTTTAGTAATCAGTTTACTCTATCGAAATATTGAATCCATTGGAAGAATCTCCGTGTTACTTTGGGTGGGCGTGATCACCACTCTTTTGTGGATCATCTTTGGTGGAATTGCACATGGTAATTTCATGGAACCCATCCTGCATATCAATGATGGACTTAAAATAGAATATGGACTTGTTGCCGCACTTGGTTTTGCAAGTGTCAAAACAGTGTATAGTTATTTAGGCTATTATAATGTTTGTCATTTAGGTGCAGAAATTAAAAATCCAACTAAGAATATACCCAGAAGTATGTTCATTTCTATCACTGGTATCTCCATTTTATACTTGGCAATGAATGTAAGCGTAGCAAGTGTATTGCCATTTGAGACGATCGTGAATAGCAAATTTGTAGTAAGTGATTATATCAAAACATTATACGGACAAAATGCAGGCGCGATTGCTACTGTGCTCATTTTAATGGTGGCTTTTGCTTCTGTTTTTTCAGCCACACTTGGTTATAGTAGAATCCCTTATGCCGCAGCTCAGGATAAATCATTCTTTTCATTTTTCGCTCAACTACACCCTAAACTGCATTTCCCGCATCGTTCCTTATTGGTATTAGGTGGCATTGCATTTGTATTTAGCTTACTCTTTAGATTAAAGGAAGTGATTGATGGTATATTAGCCATGCGCATCATGATTCAATTCATTGGTCAAGCTATTGGCTTATTGATTTTATACAAAAGAAAAGGAACTGGATTTTTCCCATGGAAAATGCCCTTCTTCCCTATTCCATTGTTTATAGCCATCCTAATTTGGGCAGGTATTTTTTATTCTACTGGGCCAAAAATGATGCTAAGTGGATTGGTGGTGACAGGACTAGGATTAATCGCTTTTGCGCTTGCCACTCGATTTGGATGGATTCACAAAGCTAGTGAGGAGTAGGCCCATTACAATTCCAACAATCAGTCCAATCTTTACATTCTTGAGCATCCACCCAATTCCAAGGCCAATGACTAGGAGCATAAAGAAACTAATTTTTCTACGTTGTTTCATGCCTTATTGATTTTTTGGGAGGGATAATAAATTAGCAAATAATTTATATGCACCTGGATTTCCTGCAGGCAATTGTCTAAACAACGCCAAGCTTACATATGCAAAATTGCCTTTTCCAAAAGGCGCAATCAATAGACTTCCCTGACTTGGTGATTCTCCAGTATCACTCATTTGTAAAGGCATTTGAAAATGTGAATCGATGTTTTCGGCCTGATACGTACTTCTTTCCTGAACCCAGTTGTTGAAATCAACCGATGTGATTTTATTAGGAAAATTCAACACAGCATGATTCGGTAAAACAAAAATGACATTTGCATTTTCTTCGGTCACCCGTTTTCCTGAATTCACGGTAAAAGGATAAGGTCCAATTTTAATATTTTGAGTACCCACCTGATTGCTTTTGATATATTGTACAATCAAATTGCCTCCATTCGCGATATAGTCATTCAAAATGGCTTGCTTCTCAGATAAATAGGCATACATATTAAATGCACGAATACCCACGACAATTGCATCTAAACCTTTTAAATGGGCTGGATTTAAGTCTGATTCTTTTAGATACACCAACTCATAACCCAATTGTTCTAAAGCTTCTGGAATTGCATCTCCAGCTCCATCAATATAGCCCACTTTTTGGCCCTGCTTTTTTATATCCACTTTAACCACCTGAATACTTGCTTGTTGAAAATAAGTTTGAGCAGGTATATGGTCATATTGAATTGTTTTATGAAAGATCCCTTCATCCAACTTTGGTGATGGAGCAGTACTTGATGTAGGCATTAAGACAACCGATTTTACTGGCGCTACTTCTTTTTTGGGCAAGACCACAATTGGCTGATACACTTCGCCCTTGGTTAAATCTAAGTATTTATATTGAACAGGATAACGCTTTTCGAATTGCTGTCCTGCAATGGTGTATTTTAATAAAATAGAAAATGCAGGATCGTTTTCTGCTTTTCCAATCATCGTCTGATCTTGCACCACAAACATCCCTTCAGTTTTTGGTTGGACTAACCAATAGGGCTGTGAAATGGATTGCGAAGCAGGCACTTTAAAAGTAAAAGTAAATTGCTGATTCTGATTGGATAATAAATTTGTTTGAACTAGGGTGTCTATGATTGAAACTTGGTTGGATAACAATTGTATTTTGCCCAAACTAGAAGGCAGATTCAATCTTTGATTGACCAAAACTTGTACTGTTAGTTCTGATTCAGGAAGCACTTGTTGTTTTGTCGTAGTTGCTTCCACCAATAAACCAGACGCCAACTCAATTGCAGATTGAATGAGATTGAGTTGATATTCCTTCCAATGGTTATGAGGTAATCGGTTGACTTCCTGATACAATTCGACTAAACCTGGTACAATGGCAGCAGGTTGATCTATTTTGTACGCGCTGATGATTGCCTGAATTTTAGATTGAATTTTTGGGGCATTCAACCTTGTCCAATTGGTCACCACCCCTTCCATGATATCTGACTTTGCAGTATCGCCATTCAAGTGTTGGAAGAATTCAAAATAAGACCCCCTTCTTCTTGGTCTACCTTCTCCTTGACTTTTATGCATGGTTCTAGCTTCTGCACCAATCTCGCCATAGCTTTTACCAATTACCGGATTGTACCCTCCTACTTCTAATTTGAGTTGGTTGTCATTGGTTGTATTGACAGTCCCAAAATTGAAGGTATTCCATAATATACGTTTTGCTTTCCAGGGTTGTACCCCATATTTAAACTGTTCTGGAAATTGTGTTGGATCCGCAGCTGCTAGATAGGCTTCTTGTGCAATAATAGAAGAGGCAGCATGATGACCATGTCCCGCTCTAGCATCCCCAGGAAATCTAGTAATGATCACATCTGGTTTAAATTTACGAATGACCCAAACTACATCACTCAATACTTTCTGGTGATCCCAAATTGCCAAAGCTTCTTTTGCAGATTTACTGAATCCGAATTCATATGCAGTTGAAAAATATTGTTCCGCACCATCCTGCATTCTTGCAGCTAATAATTCCTGTGTTCTTATTAATCCCAATTCTACGCCCTGCTCTTTACCAATTAGATTTTGACCACCATCCCCTCTAGTTAAGCTTAAATAGGCGGTACGATAATGTCGCTCTTTTGTCAAATAAGGCAAGAAGGCATTGTTCTCATCATCAGGATGTGCGGCAATATACAGGACACTTCCTAAAACCTCCATCTGTTTTAATTGAGTAAAAATTTCAGCACTATTCTTTTGTCCAAAAAGGAGTTGAACAAAACAAATCATACTCAATAAAAACAAAGGCAATTTCTTCATGTGTCCTATTTATAAAAAAGTTAAAAAATTATTTACCGTGTAAAAAAACCGCGTTGGTTAAAATTAGCTTTCCACCCTCCCAGAAATTTCTGAAAATTGGATCGTCTGCCATATAAATAACTTCTCCAGCGCCAATTTGTTTTACACCCATCACAACACCTTCTTCTAATGCCGCTTTCGCTTTTACACCAGCGAATCCAGTGATGTAGCTATCCTTTTTAAAGCTACCTACATTCCATGCACTATTAGAAGGTTCATACAAAACTCGATCTTGTTTTAAATTAAAATAGATGCCATTGGTGCCAAATCCCAAGGGATGTGTTTCATCCATATAGGTTTTATAAATGGCCCCTGGAATAGAACTTTTCAATGACTCTTTTTCTCTATCTGCATATTTCAATAATTGTTGAACCGTTGCTTTTTCTTCTTTAGCAGATTCCTTCAAACGAATTCCCCAATCTGAGTTTGCTGCCAAGGTACTTGCTGCATTTTCTAATGCAATCAATACGCCGCCTTTTCTAACAAATGCCTGAAGCTTATCCGTGATAGCTTTTGAATTTAAATCACGATATTGACCATCTGGTGCAATCAATACATCGTATTTATCTAAATCGATTCTGTTCAATTGAGCGTATGTTAATTGGGTGATTGGGTAGTTTAATTGTTGTTCAAAAAAGCTCCATACTTCTCCAGCAGATAAGGCTACAACTTGATCCCCAGTTAGCATCGCAACTCTTGGGGCATGATTGATGATCACAATATCAGGAGAACCAAAATCAGCTCCTTTTTCTGCGTATCCTGTATTGACTGCCACTGCTTCAATATTCAAACTACTACAAACCGATTTAGTAATATCACTCCAATTGGCTTGATTGCTAGTTTTTAACACAACCAAAGTACCCATCTCATAATTTCTACCATTCATGGTGAATGCCTTTTCTGCATAACGTACTTTCACATTATTTTTAAGCAACTGCGCCAATGCTTTACCAGTTGCAAATGAATGATAAGGAATAATATATCCATATGCGCTAGTAGCCGTAGCAGGCGCAACCACATTGAATCCAGGCTCAATTGACATCGCTTGCTTTGTTGCATACCCATGAACATTGTATGCATATGGCAATGCCCATGCAGTAATATCATAGGTATTTGAATCATTGACTTGTGTGATAGGCTCTAATAATACACGAGCCAACACGCTGTGTGCCTGATTGGCATTCACTGCTAGTGTATAGCCTTCATTTACAAAATCAGCTTCCTTTTTAGTGTAATAGTCAAATGCTTTAAACTTTGTTTCTGCACTCTTTAAAGTACCATATTCAATATTGTTCTTTTTCAATAAACTTGCTAACGCCTCTAATTGATTGGCATTTTTAGCAGTCATAATAAATGTTTTGAATTCAGAAACAGTTCCTTGACGGCTATTGTCAAAATACTTTTTGAAATTTTCCAACAACTGTGTTCTATTCGCTGCACTAATTTCAATCGTGGATAAACTTGTTGTAAAATGATGTGTCGCTCTTGCAACCAAAGTAACCGTGTCGTAGCTATTGTCAACCACTCCTAGTCCTGCACTAATTCCGCCTTGCTCATAAGTCATCCCAATCGCTCCATTGTACATTGGGTAAGTATCTCCATAAGATGGATATAAAAGATCGAATCTTTCTTTAGTGAAAAACAACCAATTGTTTTGGTCAAAATATTTTGCATGATTTTTTCCTATTTGATCTTGAAAAGATTTTTGCCATGGGGTCAACACATCATGTAATGGTTCTGCAGCGGGTGCAAAATAATAAGGCTCGTTGTATCCTTGCTCATGAAAATCGACATGCACTTGTGGATACCAACTTTGGTATAAAGGAATTCTTTGTTGTGTTTCTACTTGTGTTTGCCAAGCCCAATCTCTGTTTAAATCAAAATTATAATGATTGGTTCTTCCCGCTGGCCAAGGCTCCATATGTTCTCTTGCAGCAGGATCTGTGTTGTAAGTTGTTCCAACTGCATTGTTATACCAGTTGACATAACGATCGCGACCATCCGGATTGATACAAGGATCAATCATGACAACCGTATTTTTTAACCAATTTTTGGTTTCATTATTGGATGGATCAACTAAGGCAAATAAGGTCAACATCGCTGCTTCGGAAGAAGCTGGCTCATTCCCATGTACATTGTAGCTTAACCAAACGATGCCTGGTTGATTTAAATCTTGCACGGAACCTTGAACTAGGCCAAGATTGTGTTTTCTGATTTGCTCTAAGTTTTTAATATTTTCTGGTGTACCAATGGCTGCTACCATTAAATCTCTTCCTTCGTTGGTTTTACCGTAAGGAATCAATTTTACCATGTCTGATTTTGCTGCTGCAATCGCATTAAAATAATTGACAATTTGATGGTGTCTGGTAAAGCGTGTCCCTACTTTATACCCCAGAAATTGTTCTGGACTAAGTACTTGAGCGAAGAGAGAAAACGGGAGGATAAATAAACTTACCCACAAAATGGTTTTAAACGCAGATTTTTGATGCATAAATTGGATATTAATAGGTCTTAAAAATAGTCAATTTAAGGGGGCTAAATGCCCGCAAGGACAGATAGTTTTACACAACTATCTGCATGAGTTGTTGATACCTAAATAATTAAGTAATTTAACAGCTCAATCTACCATCCATGAAACATAAATTTCAGGTTTTTTCACTTCTTACTTTAGCCCTATTTCAGCTTAGTATTTCAGTGAATGCACAAACTTTTTTTAAGCAACACCCACAAATCAATCCTTATCAATATACCATTGTTAAGGAGCAAGCATTTCAAAAAGCGGCTGTGACATCGGCGCATCCTTTAGCAAGTATGGTGGGCGCTGCTATTATGAAGGATGGTGGGAATGCATTTGATGCTGCCATCGCTGTTCAATTTACACTTGCAGTGGTCTATCCAGGCGCAGGTAATATTGGAGGGGGTGGATTTTTACTTTCCAGAAATAAAGAAGGTGTTTTAATGGGTATTGACTATCGTGAAGCAGCACCAAGTAAAGCATTTAGAGATATGTATCTTGACGAAAAGGGCAACCCAATAGAAGGCATGTCAAGATCTGGCGCCTCTGCATCTGGCGTCCCAGGTAGTGTTGCAGGCATGTTTAGTACACTTCCTTTTGCGAAATTGCCAATGAAAACATTGTTACAACCCGCCTACGAATTAGCCGCCAATGGTTTTGTAATTACGGAAAGAGAAGCAAGAGGCTTAAATGCTGAAAGAAAGAACTTTATAAAAAATAGCGCACAAGCTTCTGCATTCACTCGAAAAGAAAATTGGAAAGCTGGCGACACTTTGTATCAACCAGAATTAGCGGCTACCATCCTTCGTATTCAACAAAAAGGGAAAGCAGGTTTTTACGAAGGTGAAACTGCTGCAATGATTGTTGAAGAAATGAAAAATAGTAAAGGCATTATTAGCTTAGAGGATTTAAAAAAATACACTCCACAATTTAGAAAGCCAATTGAATTCGATTATAGAGGGCACCGTGTAATTAGTTTCGCCCCCCCATCAAGTGGTGGTATCATCATTGCGCAAATGATGCAAATGATTGCGCCTTACCCTCTCACAGTGATGGGAGCCAACAGTTTTGAATCGGTGAGTTTAATGGTAGAAGCTCAGAGAAGAGCTTATGCGGATAGAGCGGAACATATGGGTGATCCAGATTTCTGGAAAGTACCCACTAAAACATTAACGAGCAATGCTTATGCACAGGCCCGTATGAAAGACTACCAACCTGGAGTAGCCGGTAATAGCAAACTAATTCAAGCAGGAATTGCAAAAGAGAGTGAGCAAACAACTCATTTTAGTGTGATAGACGAAGCCGGTAATATGGTCTCCGTAACAACCACTTTAAATGACACTTACGGAAATAAAACAATTGTGGGAGGTGCTGGTTTCCTTTTGAATAACGAAATGGATGATTTTAGCATTAAACCAGGCGTGCCAAATATGTATGGTGCTTTAGGAGGTGAGGCAAATGCCATCCAACCCGGTAAAAGAATGTTGAGTTCCATGACGCCTACCCTTGTGACTAAAAACAATCAACCTTATATCACTATTGGAACACCAGGTGGAACCACCATTCCGAATCAAGTTTTTGAAGGATTAGTGAATGTCATTGACCACAAAATGTCTTTAAAAGCAGCCATAGATGCACCAAGATTTCATCATCAACATATGCCTGATATGGTGAGCGTAGAAGCTGATTTTCCAGAAGCAACCATCAATGCATTGAAGGAAAAAGGATATACTATTACCAAGAGAGGTGCGTTTGGTAGAATGGAAGGTGTCATGATTTTACCCAATGGCAACAGAGTTGCTGCGGGTGATAAACGAGGTGACGATAGCGTTGCAGGATATTAGTACCATTCAATTATAAAAACAAGACCCCCTTGCTCAAAAATAAGCTCATTTTAATTCGTGTATTGATCGCCACATTTGTAGGATTGCTTTTGCTCTCTTACCTGCTCTTGCTATTGCCAACAGTGCAAGACAAAATTGGTCGACAAATCGCACAAAAAATGAGTCAGTCTTTGGGCACTGAATTTAAGTTAGAAGGTTTAAGCTTTTCTTTATTTAATAGAGTGGATATCAAAAATGTACTCATTAGGGATCAACAGAAGGACACACTCTTATTTGCTAAAACACTAAAACTAAGAGTGACTGATCTATTGTTTTCAAGAAAAGATCCCGTACTTGGTTATATTGGACTAGAAAAAGCAAGCATCTATTTACATAGAAAAACTCCAATATGGAATTTTCAATTCATAGTGGATCATTTTACATCAAAAGATACAACTAAGCCCTCCAGCCAACAATTTGACTTAAAAAAAATCGATTTAACCAATATTCGATTTATCCAAGATGACGAATGGATAGGATCTACCACCAAATTTGAGGCAAAGCATGTATTGGCCAATTTCAATCAGTTCAAAGGGAAACAAATTGAAATTGAAAAACTCGTATTGGATCAACCCTTTTATTTCATATTAGACAAGCCAGGATTGGCCCCTATCAAAAAGCAGAAAAAGCAAAAGCCACTTAAAAATGTCTTGTATTTTAACGAAAGCAACTTAAGTATACTCGCTAAAAAAATTGAGATCCTACAAGGTAAAATTTGGATTGAACATGGATTTGAACGTCCTGTTCCCTATTTTGATGGAGCGCATATCCGAATGAATGATTTAAATGCAACTATAGACAATGCGAATTTTATTGCAGATACCATTAGAGCAAGTGTACGTTTATCTTTAAAAGAGCGATCAGGATTCGTGATTAAAAAATTGGCAACTCAATTTAGAATGACTCCACAGATCATGGAATTGGCTGCCTTAGAATTAAAAACAAATAAAAGTAGTATCGGCAATTACTACGCCATGGAATACAAGGAATTCATTCCAAACTTTATGGAATACATGCACCAAGTAACCATGAAGGCCAATATTAGAAAATCGATAGTTGCTTCAGACGATATCGCCTACTTTGCTCCTGCCCTTAAAAACTTGAACCAAAGGGTGACTACAAGTTTTAGCTTCAATGGAACCGTAGATGATTTTGATGTTCAAAATTTAGCCGCACAATATGGTCAATCCTTTGTGAAAGGCAACTTATCCATGCAGGGTATACCTGATATGAAGCAGACAATGATTCGCTTAAATCAATTTTCTGCCAAAACCAATATTCAAGATTTAGGCAGCTGGATTCCTGAAATCAAGCAAGTGAAAAACCTGCCACTAGATGCATTTGGCAACCTTTATTATCAAGGAAGTTTAGATGGCACCATTTATGATTTTTTAGCAAAAGGAACTTTAGCTACAGATATTGGAGCAGCTGCTACCGCGATTCGCTTGCAATTTCCTACAAACAATGAACCCATCTATGAAGGTAATCTTGTTGCATCAAAATTGAACGCAGGTAAGCTTTTTAATATCCCTTCATTAGGACTACTCAACTTTACTGGAAAAATTTCGGGTAGCTCATTCGAACTTGACAAAATCAAAACAAATATTGAGGGACAAATTGATTCAATTCAGTTTAATGGATATACCTATGCGCAGATACAAACCAATGGTATCCTCCAGAAACAAGCCTACAATGGTACAATCAAAATCAAAGATCCCAATATTAATTTCATAAGTAACTTAGAAGTTGATTTCAAAAATTCCATACCAAGTTTCAATGCAGTAGGTGATTTGACCAATGCGAATTTAAGTGCCTTGAAATTTTCTAACAACCAAATTCAGTTAACCGGTTTATTAGATGTTAATTTTGCAGGTGCAACGATTGACAACTTTATTGGATTTGCAAAGTTCTATAATGGTAAATTAAAAAGTGCTACGAATACAATCAACTTTGATTCAATTTCTGTAAAGTCAAATATTGTTGACGGGAAAAAGCAACTCACTTTGTCTAGTGATGATATACAAGCAAGCATCAAAGGAAAATTCAATATCAACCAATTGCCTAATAGTGTTCAATATTTTTTACAAGGATATATTCCCAATTATATCAAGAATTTGAAGGACGCTCCTGTGAACCAGAACTTTTCATTCCAAGTGAACACCGCTTATTTTGAACCCTATATCAGAATTTTTAGAAATGAATTTTCAGGATTTAACAATATGGCATTGAATGGTACAATTGATACAGATAAACAATCACTTCAATTACAAGCAAAGCTCCCCTATGCACAATGGGGCAATTACGCCATAGCGAATGCCGTCATTGGTGGAAATGGCAATAAAGACAGTTTAAAACTAGACTTAACTGCAACAAGTTTTAATTTAACCGATAGTTTTAATTTAAGCAGTCCTGTTTTGCGAATCACCACTTCAAAAGATCAATCTCTGTTTAAATTAAATGCAGAGAGTACCTCTGCCCTAGCCTACTTATCCCTTGAAGGTAAAATCAATACTTACACCGATGGACTTAGCATTAAATGGGCTCCATCCTTTTTTATTTTGAATGAAAAGCAATGGGAAATTCAAAATGGAGGCGAAGTTTCTATAAGAAAGAATAATACTTACGCTAAGCAATTTAGTATCACCCAAGGTTTACAAAAATTGGCATTTCAAAATCATCCAACCGACAAGAATGGATTACAAGTCAAACTTGAGAATGTCATTTTAGGAGACATTACTAAGGTCTTTTTTAGTTACCCAAAACTAGAAGGTGTCACCAATGCTACAATAGACTTAAACCAAATCAATGACCAGTTTTCATTGAACCTGAATAGTACAATCAATCAGTTTAGCTTTAACTCAACACTGCTAGGCAATACCACCTTAAAAGCAGGATACAATGCCAAAACCGGTATTGTTCCATTTGATTTAAGTTGTCCAAATAGTACTTATAACTTAGCTGCTAAAGGCAGTTATGCCATTAAAGACAGCCTGAACCCGTTGGATGCTACTTTAACCCTAAGTCAGTCCGATTTTGGGCTTATGCAAGAATTTATTGGTGGTGTATTGACAGATCTAAAAGGAAAAGCGACTGGTCAAATACATTTTGGTGGACGCATTGAAAATCCAGAATTACGAGGTGTCGCTAAGATCCGAGATGCTTCCTTGAAAGTGGACTATACCAAAGTGGACTATTTTATTGATAGTGCGACTATCGGTTTTACAGAGGAAGGTTTAGACTTTGGCACCATTCAGGTCAAAGATAAATTGAATAGAATAGCCCAATTTAAAGGCAAGATCTTACATCAAGGATTTAGACATCTTGTTTATGATATGGAAATGCAAAGTTCGAAAGTAGCATTGATGAATATGGATGTGATGGACAATAGTAACTTTTACGGACAAGCAGTCGGGAAAGCATCCATGACGATTCGTGGACCTGAGGAAAATATCAAAATGTCGATCAACGCAGATGTCAACGATAGTTCTCATATTTATTTACCAAATGCCACGAGTAAGGAAACCGGCAAATCTGAATTCATTGTCTTTAAGAAAATAGGTAAATCTTTAATTAGCAATGCAGAGACGCCAACCTATAATCTAGTTGTAGATTTAGATGTAAGTGCAGATAATAAAACGCAGATTGATGTCATATTAGACGAATTAACAGGTGACGTCATTAAAGCAGTTGGTAATGGCCGTATTAAAATCAGGGCTGGCAACATTGAGCCACTTACCATGCGTGGAAAATTTAATATTGAAAGAGGAAAATATGATTTCAACTTTCAATCTTTTATTAGAAAACCATTTGAATTGATACCAGAAGCAGGCAACTATATCGAATGGACAGGAAACCCTTATGAAGCAGATATCCATGTGGACGCAAGGTATACCGCTGAAAGAGTTAGCTTAAATGAATTGGTAGGTAATGCTAATTTTAGCAATGCAGTGAAATCCAATCGTGGCAATGTATATGTCATTGCAGCATTGAGAAATAAATTGGCAAGACCTGATATTCAATTCACATTGGCCTTTCCTCCAGGCAATCCAATAAGCACTGACAATGAATTCTCTCAATTCATTTCGAGGTTGGAGCGTGATGACAATGAAATTATCAAACAGGTTTCTTTCTTGATCGTATTTAACTCATTTGCGCCGGTTGGCTTCAATACAGGAAACAGTAACAACGCCTATAGTGTGACCACCATTGGTATCAATTCTATTTCACAATTATTGACAAAAGAAATTAATAAATCTGTTACGAACTTATTGAGCAAAGTGACTGGTGATCAAAGTTTGCGTTTTGATATTGGTTCAAAAGTATACAATAGTGGTAACTTATTAGATCCAACTGGATCAGGAATTGCAATCAATTCTAATAAAATTGATCGACAAAGAGTCAACCTTAAATTAGGCCGAAGCTTTTTTAATGAAAAAGTAATTGTGAACCTAGGGGGAGATTTTGATTTTAATTTAAGGGCTGCCTCCAGTTTACAAAATAACAATTTCCAATGGTTGCCAGATTTGAATATTGAATTCATCTTAACAAAAGATAGAAAATTGAGAGCCATTGTCTTTAACAGAAATAGTTTAGATATTATTGGTGGCAGTATGGGCAGAAGAAATCGTCAAGGGGTTAGTATCTCCTATCGAAAAGATTTTGAAAATTTTATTTTTTAGGTAAAATTGGTGCCGGTATCTTTTGACAATTTTTGAATCGATACACATAAAATACTCTTAATACCAATCCCCTCTTTTGAATTTGTATTGTATCGGTTTTACCCATTTTCTCAAAATAGGGCAAAATTGAAATTGTAGGATCAAAAGGTAAATTAGAAGGTTGTATAAAATAGGCATCTTGTCCAATTTGCAAATTGGGTTGGTCTTGATTCAGCCATGCAAATTTATGTACCTCCTCAAGTGCCCCAATCGCAATCACTTGTTTTTGAATGGGTCTGGCTGTATAAAATAAAATATGTCCTGCTGGAAACCATTTAGAGACCAATATGGGCGCTTTATCCTGAACCACCCCCATCTTTGAATCACGCTCTGTCAAGGCCTTAAAATCGGCACTAAATTGCGTCCAACCGGTTACATCATTGATTGGATTGTACTCCCCTAGGTTTTCGGGTGTTTTGGAGCCTAATTGGATCGGGAATACATGCACTAGGAATACAAAACCAACAAGCAGTATCCCAAGAAAGCCCATGGCTAATTTAATGAGGCCTGGGAAAAGTGGCATTGATACCTGGGACCAATACACGCCTGCGATTAAAAATAAGGCAATAAAACCAGGACCAGTCCAATGTGGTAAAGTGGGATTGAATAAAGAGACACCCCAAAACAAGCCTATTAAGGGAAGGCTAAGCCATAATAATAAAGATAAGATGATAGCAGACTGCTGTTGAATGACTTTATGCTGTTGGAAAATAGCATTTAACTTTTTAAATCGAATCAATGGGATCAAGCAAGTAATATACACCAAAGGATTTTGGTACAAGAACTCCCCAAAAATTTGTTGGGCAAAGCTTTCCAATTGGATTCCCGAATGCAAGACACGCTTAGAATGAAATTTGTACGTAATAAAATCATACTCCATATTCCAATACAAAATTGGCATTACAACACCTATGGTCACTACAAATGCGATGTACAATAAAGGTTGCTTGAGTGTTTTGATTTGATGGAATAAAATAAAGCCACCGAAGCCAGCCCACAAATACAATCCATGTACTTTACTGAGTGTGGCTAAACCAATCAATAAGCCTAACCCTAACCAATGCATCGTTTTAAACAAATGGGGCTTGACAACCCACTTAGCCATTAAGTAAATACTCCAAGTGAAAAATAACAACTGTGGACTATCCGGCATGATAAATAAGCCCGCAATGATACTTGTGTAAATTGAAAATGTATATAACAACGAGGCTATCCATCCAGCACGTTCCGAATGAATTAAAGTACCCGTCTGAAAAACTATCCAAGTGGAGACGGCAGCAGCTAAGATACTTCCAAGCCGCATGGATAAAGTGGAGACCCAATGTAAATTAAGGGTAGACAATTGTATCATCCATCCCACCATTGGCGGATGATCAAAATGATTCCAATCTGGTTGAACAGCATAAGTGTAATAATACACTTCATCGTTACCTAATTCAAACAAAAAAGATAAAGCCAATTTTACAATGACTGCAATTCCGATTAACCAGATTGTCTTTTTAGGATAATCCAACTTTGAATATTGCATAGCCCAATGATTCATTTATGATTTACTTGCTGCTTGATCTACAAACCATTCTGTAGCAAGATGATATCCACGAAGCCCTAAGCCAACAATAGACCCAACGGCTTTTGCTGATACATGAGAAATTTTTCTGAAATCTTCTCTAGCATGCACATTGCTAATATGCACTTCTATGACAGGGGTTTGAATAGAAGCGATTGCATCCCCAATGGCAATGGATGTATGCGTATAGGCTGCGGGATTTAATATCATCCCGTCTTGGTTAAAACCGTATTGTTGAATCGCGTTCACAATCTCCCCTTCTACATTCGATTGAAAATAAGTAAAATTAACTTGAGGGAATTTTTGTTTTAACTGAATTAAGAAATCATCAAAGCTTTCATTACCATAAACACCTGGTTCACGCTTACCTAATAAATTTAAATTAGGGCCATTGATGATGGTAATATTAAGCATATTTCTGATTTTTTTATGTCAAATTAGTTCGCCTTCATTAAGGCAATAAAATCATCAAATAAATAACGACTGTCGTGCGGACCAGGAGTGGCTTCTGGATGATACTGCACACTAAATGCAGGACGATCTTTTAAGCGAATGCCCTCAATAGAATCATCGTTTAAATTTACATGTGATACTTCCACATTTGGATGCGATTTCACAGCATCAGGATCTACTCCGAAGCCATGATTCTGAGTGGTAATTTCTGATCTTCCAGTGATGACATTTTTAACAGGATGATTTAATCCTCTATGTCCATGGTGCATTTTAAATGTGGGAATATCATTGGCGCGTGCCAATAATTGATGCCCTAAACAGATACCGAATAAAGGTTTTTTCTCTGCTAAAATTTCTTTGATTGTTTTAACTTCGTAATCCATTGGAGCTGGATCACCAGGACCATTCGATAAAAAATAGCCAGTTGGATTAAACGATTTTAAAGTAGCAAAATCCGTCTTTGCTGGATGCACTCTTACATGCGCTCCTCTATCTATCAAACATTGTAAAATATTTTGTTTAACTCCAAAGTCCAATACAGCCACTTTGATGGGAGAATCTACATCCCCTAATTCATACACTTCGTTCGTGCTTACTGTACTTGCTAATTCTAAGCCATCCATACTTGGTACTTTAGCTAACTGTGCTTTCAACGCATCCACATCTAAATTATCAGACGAAATAATGCAATTCATTGCACCAGATTGACGCACATGTGTCACCAATGCTCTTGTGTCTACGCCTTCGATTGATACGATATTATTTTGAACTAAATAATCGTTCAAATTTCCATCAGCCTGAGCACGACTATATTTTTCTTCTAAATTTCTTCCAATTAAACCATGAATTTTGACTGACTTACTTTCTACATCAGTTGCTTTTACCCCATAATTACCAATATGCACATTGCTCATGATAATGATTTGTCCAGTATAACTCGGATCAGTAAAAACTTCTTGATAACCCGTCATACCTGTGTTAAAACAGATCTCACCAGTCGTGGTTCCAATTTTTCCAAAAGCTTGACCATGAAAAACGTTCCCATCTGCTAAAACTAAAATTGCTGGTTGTGTGGTCATATCGATATCTAGATTTAAGAATTCAAAAATAGGCAAAAAAAAGGCAAGACCAAAGTCTTGCCTTATATGTAAAATGAATTAATTCATTATTCAGCTGAAGGAGTTTCTTCAGTAGATGCAGCTGGCTCAGCTGGCGCTTCTTCTGCTGGTGCAGCAGTTTCAGCAGCTTTCTTAGGAGCAGCAGTTGCTTTGCTTCTACGTGTCTTTTTAGCTGGTTCAGTAGCAGAAGCTATTGAGTTACCATAGATTTCGTTGAAGTCTACTAATTCGATCATCGCTTTTTCAGCATTGTCACCTGGACGAATACCTAATTTGATGATACGAGTATATCCACCTGGGCGTGTAGCAATCTTAGGCGCAACCACTGTAAATAATTCTTTAACAGCAGTCTTGTCGTTTAAATAACTGAACACCACTCTGTGGTTATGGCTGATTTCCTCTTTAGAAGCTGTTTTCTTAGTCTTAGTAATTAACGGCTCAACGTATTTTCTTAAAGCTTTAGCTTTAGCTAAAGTTGTAACAATACGCTTGTGCGTAATAATTTGACAAGCTAAGTTCATCAATAAGGCTTCTCTGTGTGCCTTCTTTCTTCCAAGGTTGTTGTTTTTGTCTCCGTGACGCATGACATTTAAGTTTTATCCTTACACCGTGTCAGGAATTGTAAGGTTTGAGCTTTCGCTCGGTTATAAATAGTGACTTACTAAAAATCTTTGCAGACTATTGTAAATCTAATTTGTCTAATCCTAATTTACCTAAGTCCATTCCAAAGCTCAATCCTCTTTCGATCAATACTTGCTCGATTTCAGATAAAGA